>JAUVRV010000318.1 GCA_030597435.1 Gemmatimonadales bacterium
CCGCTGCGCGGGCCTGTCGGATCGAGCTTGCGGTAGCCCTTTATCGGAAGCGCCGCGAGTCGTTCGAGCTTCGAAGGCTCAACGCCCTGGTGTTCCAGCACCCAGCCAAGACGCTTTGCCGTCGCGGCATCCAGCTTGAGGGCGTATCCGATGATTCGCTCGAGGTTCAGGGCGGGGGTGCGAGCCTCGAATGCATGCAGAACCTCGGCGAAGTCGCCGCAGTACTGCGGTCTCGAGAGGCCGTCGAGCAACGTGCGCTCTGGATCAGTGATCCTCACGCGGGCTTCTCCGATCCACACCGTTTCGGTACCGAAGAACCGCTCGGGTAGAACCTGGATGAACTGGTAGACCATCCCGCCGACTGGGTAACTGCCCCGGGCCTCCTTGGCCATGGCGCTCCTCGCGCGAGGGATCGAGGTCACGGTCGTGGTGAGCACGAAGACCTTCCGCAATGCCTGTTCTGTCAGGCCATGATGGTGCAAGGCCGACCAGTGGGAGACCGCAGCCGGATCGGCCAGGGCCATGGCGATCTCGAATTCGTGCACCGGCGTGGCGCCGGGGACCGAGGACGAGAGTGCGTAAAGTCCCTTGCGCAGGCGGACCAGCCATCCGGCCTTGGTGAGGTGGTGAAGAGCCTGGCGCAGATAGCCGTCCGACACACCGGCGGCCGGAGCCAGCTCCCGGGCCCTCCTGGTCGTGAAGATTCGGTCGCCCTCCGCAGCCAGCTTCCTGACCAGCTCCACCCCCTGCCCAGTGTGGACTAGATTATCTCTGGACATTGTTCGTCCCCGTCGAACAAACGCGCTATTAGATCTACAATCAACTGGTAGAAATATTACGGCAATTGTTCGTCAGTGTCAAACAATCCGCAGATAAGATCCACTAACCCGGCCGGAGCGTGAGTTTCAGGTGATTCGCTTTTGGTCGAGGTGGTCGAGGTGGTCGAGGTGGTCGAGCGTAGTGTATTCTGAAGCTCAAGCGTCGGCTCGGCGGCACTTCGTGCCGACGCGTCTTGAAAGACGCAGCACACGTCCTTCAGGACGAGTCGCTTGGCCGAGCGGGGCCGCGGATTAACGCAGATGAGGGCGGACGTTCGCGGGTGTTTCTTACCGTCCTTTAGGACTAGTCCCTTGGCCGAGCGGAAGCTTGAGCTTTCGGACCAAGCCTTACAGAGACTAACCGAAGAACGGCAAGCCAGCTATGCGACACGCACCCCTGCGGTACCCGGCGGGGAACAACTCGCGTAGCTCGTCGAGCGTCATGTCGTTGGCATTACAAGTCTCGTACACGGTCGGAATTGCACGGTGAACCGTGTAGTAGTCGCGCAGATACCGTAGTACTTGTAGATGCCTGTCGGTGGGAGCGATTGGTGATTCCCGCTGAGATAGAGCCAACTCCACGAAGTCCTCGTCCCACTGATTGAAGTCCTGCAAGAACCCCAGGGCATCGAGCTGGTATCGTGGCTTGGCCGGGGGAGCTGTCTCGTACGTGAGCCAATAGTTGGTCTCGTACATGAACTTGTAGTTGATACCTGCGACCTTGCACGTGCCCCGATGATATCCGGTGGGGAACAGCGAGCGCAGCTCCGCCAGCCGCATGTGGTTCTCCGAGCAGGCCATCACCACGACCGGTACCGTGTCCTCATCGAGGAACTTGCGTCTCACGTAGTCGATGATCTGCCAGTGACGTTCAGTTAGCCCCCCCGTGATCCCCACCATCTTGGCCATGCCCTCAGCGAATTCTCTGTCCCATTGATCCGGAGGATCGAGAAAACCGTAGTCGTCCAACTGGTAGGTCTTGCCTCTGAACGTGATGTCACTCATGCCAACCAATTCCCTCGGTGATACCGCGCTAAGCCACGTCTCTTGGCGCCGCGCTCGCATCATGCACGACCCGCTCGGCAAGTTGCTCCAACTCGCTTGCACTGAATGGAGCCGTGATCGTGGGCAGACCGAGTTCGTCGATTGCTTCCTGATGGCCATCGCGGCACGCTACGAAGATCCTCACACCGGGAATCCGCCCGTCGTGCAGTATCGAATCCGGCAGCGGGCCTTGTCTCACTTCGGGCAGGTCACTGTCCAACACGATCATCGCTGGACGGAACTGCTCCACAACCATCGAACTCTCGTACCCCGAGCGAGCAAACCGCAGGAAGACCCTGCTGGCGTCCGTCTCTTTGCCCACGCGGCGAACCAGACCCTCGTCTTGCGTGATGACCAGGACAGCAGTTGCCATACGGTGACTGGCTCGGTAGAAGGAACAGTCCGCACACTCGGTCTGGCAGAACTGGCGTTTGTGACCGTGCTGCTCGCCCAGTGCTGCCAGGTGATAGCAGTTCTGTGCTCTCGCCAAGTAGACGACACAACTGCGACACGAGTCTCGCGGAACGCCGTGATGTCCAAAGTACTCCCAGCAGCGCGCGGCAGTCCCATGGCGTTCAACCGGCGCCTCGGCCGCCGAGTCAGACTCCGGTTGGTCCGGGCCGGCAAGGCCGAGCGCGAGGACGGTCTCTGGGGATACGCGATAGTGGCCTCCCGGAGTCTGCGTGGCTGGCAACCTCCCTTTCTTGATCCATTTGAGAACGGCGTCGGGCGTGACGCCGCAGAGTCGGGCGACTTCTCCGGTCCGTAGCAGGTCAGAGTCCATAATCTACCAAACAAAGTATGGGTTATGTGGTGAAAATTTACATAAATCGCCGACACAGATGATACGCAAATCGCATATGATTGTCAAGAAATGAGGAGTCTGTATGGATTTTTGCGTTTTTGGGTGTTGACATCCGGTGTACTGTATGCAATCTATGGATTCGTGTTCGGCGGCAGTGGGTGGGTTCACATAAAACCCGTACCAAGCTGGGCCGGATGGAACGAACAGACCATAGTTGGCTCTCCACGGGACAAGCTGCCAGGCTTTGCTCGGTCACACCTGCAACCGTCCTCAATTGGATCCGCAAGGGACGGCTCGAAGGCGTACGAACGGCCGGTGGTCACTACCGTATCAGGCGCGAGCAGCTCGAACCCCTCCTTACTGACTCGTGGTTCCCCAGTCAAAGGTTGCCGTTCAGCGCTGCCCGTCGGCCGCAACCGCTGCGGTGTTGGGAGTATTTCAGCGACGACGGCGTGATCCGGCCCGAATGCACTCAATGCGACGTTTTCCGGGTTCGGGCAGCGTGGTGCTTCGAGTTCGCGGCGTTGGGAACCGGAACTGATAACGGTGGTCCCCTCTGCCCCACTACCTGTGACGAGTGTGCCTACTACCGCCGCGCTGTGGGGAAACCAACCGAAGTGCGCGTGGTGACCAGCGACCAGGGGCTAGTTCAAGGCCTGAAGGAACCCGCGCGCGAAGCGATCAGCCTCCGGTGCGCCCGCAACGCCTACCAGGCTGCCGCTGTGGTGCAGACCGCGCTGCCGGCGTTTGCGGTAGTTGACCAGGAGACTATCAGTGGCGGAGACGAGGGTCTGGTTGAGAGCCTGGTGCACGACTCTCGGCTGCCAGGCTTGAAGATCGTTGTCGCGGCAGCGCACGGTGACGAGCCGGTGCTCGCCGGCGATGACGACTGGCGTCTCGTGGTACGTGTGCTCGAGAAGCCGTTCGGCGTGAATCAGATCGCCGAAATCATAGATGGTTTTCCTGTGGAAACGATAGATCCGGAACACGTGGCCGGCATGAGCCAGCCCGCAACAAGGGGAAGAACCATGCTCCAACAAGAAGGGATCGCTGCGGCACCTGGTCAGGATGAAGACGGTTTTCTCGAGGCAATGTCTGCCTGGAATCCGGCCATGGCGGAAACGCTGGCCAAGGTACACGGCATCGGCGAACTGACGCACGAGCACTGGAGGGTGATCGAGTTCGTACAGCACTACTACAAGACCTATGGGACCGGTCCACCGGTGATACAGGTCCACAAAGAGACCGGCCTCAGTTCAGCCGACATCTGCCGTCTGTTTCCGTGTGGTATGGTGAAGGGGGCGTACCGGTTGGCAGGACTGCCGCGGCCTCCGGGCTGTGCCGGGTGACCTGCACAAGCAACTCGGACTGTCTGGCAACTGAGCCCTGACGGGCCTTGAGGAAGGAAGAACATCATGGAAGTGGTGGAGGTCATTATTGGGGGAATTCTCCCCTGCGTTGCGGTCGCCGTGTTCTTGGCGGCCATGGCATACCGCATCTACGTGTGGCAGAAGCTGCCGCAACCCCCCCTGACGCTGTTTCCGGCGCCACCAACAGCGGGACGGCACACCGTCACTACGATCAAAGAGGCAGCGTTCTTCTGGGGCCTCTTC
>JAUVRV010000210.1 GCA_030597435.1 Gemmatimonadales bacterium
AGGGCGGAGTGGATCTCCTTCACCAACAGAGGATAATCCGTTGCAGGTACCTCGCCTTCGATTGTGCGGTCAACCGCAATACCGGTTGGCACACCGAAGAAGCCGTGAATCTGGGACGGTTTGTCGATGCCCTGCCAGAACACCGAGAGCAGCTGGATACACTCCCGGGGAGGCTCGAACAGGTATTGGTGAAGGGCCTGGCAATCTACCGCAAAGACAGGTTCGCCAAACCGCTGCAGCTCACCGCGGCGTTGCAAGCCGCGTCCGAGAGTAGTGAGAAGCTCAGTGAAGCGGACATGCAGAGAATCATGACACGCGCTGCGGAACTCGACGCCGAGCATCCCACCGAAGAGACACAACTGTCGATCGGAGCGGTCGAGCAGGTTGCCGCCGAAGTCGGCATTCCTCCCGAGCGGGTGCGTGAGGCGGCAAGGGAGTTGGATCGACCGTCCGACTGGTCAACCCGGCCGGGGCCGGCATCGGTATCGAACTTCTTCGGTGTGCCAACCGGTCTTGCGGTTGACCGCACAATCGAAGGCGAGGTACCTGCAACGGATTATCCTCTGTTGGTGAAGGAGATCCACTCCGCCCTTGGTATCGTCGGTCACACCTCGACACTGGGCAAGACACTCACTTGGAGTCCGGCCGAATCAGGCGGTATGAGCAGGAGCATCCAGATTACCGTAACGTCAGAAGCGGGACGTACCTGGATTCGTATCAAAGAGAGACTGGATCTGGCAGGCGACAAGAGGATCTTGCCCTATCTAGGAGCGATCGGCGGTGGAATCGTCGCAGCCCTTCTCGGAGGCGCCATCGGCTTGGGTGACTCAGCCCTGATTGTCGTCCCGGGCGCTCTGGGCGGAGGGCTGGGATACAACCTCACCGCCAGGGCCCTGTACGCCGGCGCTTTCAAGCGCCGCAAGCCTCAGCTCGAGACTCTTGGCGACAAACTGGTGGCGCTCGGGCGTTCTTTGGCTATTGAAGGCACGACTCCGGACGACTCTGCCAGGCTCTCACCGTGAGCGTGTTTCCGGCAACCGACTCACTGTAGGCCGTTCAATACTGCCAGTATGTCATCATTGGTAGGCCTGACCTTGTAGTCCACCTCGACGAACCTCCAGCGCACAACGCCTTCTCGATCGATCACGAACGTAGCCGCGTGGGTAATCTCACGCCCCCTTGGATCCTCCGCGTTGAACAGACCGTAGCGGTCAATCACTCTGTGGTCTGGATCCGAGAGCAGCGGGAAGTCGGGAGGAATCCCATCCTCCATTGAGATGCGGTCGACCATCTTCTGCAAGTTCTCCGGCCCATCGACCGAAACCGCAAGGATCAGGGTGGTCAGCCGCTGTTCATCATCCAACATTGCTTTCAGCTCCCCGAGCTGGCTGGCACAGTAGGGTCACCAGTGACCGCGGTAGAACACGAGGACGACGTTCCTCTCACCGCGCGAATCTGACAATGTCTCGACCTCGCCTGACAGGGAACTCAATGAGAAGTCGGGGGCGATCGTGCCGACCGCCACTCGTTCGAGATCTTGGCGTGGAAGATCATGACCATCCGCAGGTCCAAGTACCTGGGAGGATGAGCCACGGTTCAGGCTCACCAAAATCACGATTACCGCGGCAGTCAACAGAACTGTTGCCAGAATTGGTTTAGCACTCATGGTGACTCCTCTATTCGCTCGACGGTACCTGCAGCCTAGCTGGCCTAGGTGCGAGACACGCCAATATAGCGGTGATAAGTCATGAGGACAGCAGCGACCTCCTACGAACTGGCCGAGTCGCTCATTCCACCGTAATTTTGTATCTAAACAACCGACAGCCTCCAACGGTTTCACAAGGCCAGGCCGGTAAGGACCAGGCGTATGCAGGAACGACCACCGAGCAACTGGGATGAGGGAATAAGGCGATTTCTCGCCGACCTGAGATCGGGCGCGGAACGCCGGTCCTGGGCGGAACGACGTGGCGGAGCACGCCGGGCAAGAAGCGCGGATGTAGCTACGGAACGGCGGCGCCCAGAGGACCGCCGCCAGGGCGCTCGTAGGGTAATGTTGCTCGACCGGCGTCGTAGAATTACCGAGCCATATGCTCAGCAACACGCAGAGAGCATCCGCCAGATGCTATTGGAATCAGAGAGAGAAGTCGGCTGCCCCAGATGCCGCGGAGGTCTCTTGCTTGGCCCACCACGGTCGCGTGGGACCACGATCGCGCGAGAGGTCCTCTGCACCGGTTGCCGCCACAGAGTCGTCATCACCGGTCTTCCGGCCGAACCGGCGAACTCGACAGCCGACCAGGCGTAGGTGGCCGACATGGCCGACCTCATTCTGCCTGCCCACAGCTACCTGGACGATTGCGGGATCCCCTTCGAACGACGCTCCTTCCCCAATACCACTGAGACGGGCGGCGCCAACGTCGCTGCGGCGCTCGGCTGTCGGGAAGACCAGATGGTCAAGACGCTGATCTTCGAAACCAACGCCGGTGAACGAGTGCTCGTCATGGTGGGTTCCAACCGCAGTGCAATCTCCGGTTTGTTGAAGAAGGCAATTGGATCACGCAACATTAGAATGGCTCCACTCGACGTTGTGAAGGAGACGACTGGTTACGAGGTTGGCTCGATACCACCATTTCATTGGCAGCCAGAAGGTTTCCGTTCGTTCATTGACGAGGCTCTCATGAAGGAAGAGACCCTCGGTGTAGGTGCGGGTCAGTGGGGTGAGGAGATCATGATCACCCCGGAGAATCTGTTGCGAGCGTGCCGCGGAACCGTGCTCAACCTGACCCAGCAGCCGGACCAGCTCAGGCAAGGGTTGCTATGACCGTTGAGTGCGCCGACTGTAGCAGCTACATGTGCCGTACCGGTACTGTCGAGGCAGCACCGGACAACTGCCCCATGCACGGGGAATACCCACCTTTCGCCGAGTTGTATGCCACGGACGAGAGCAAACGGTTTGCCTATGAAGCAGCACTTGTTGAATCAGCGGGCTACTGCCGCTGGACTCGCTTGCGGGAAATCGCCGAATTCGCGAAGCGGATGGGTTACACCAAGCTGGGAATTGCACACTGCCCCGAAATGGCACGGGAGGCCGGCCGCGTAAGTAGTCTGCTTGCCAAGGGCGGCTTAGAGACCATAGTGCCGCCACTCTCGGACCATTGTTCTCCGATCGAGCAAGCCAGGTGGCTCGAGAACCATGGCTCCCAATTCAACGTCATTGCCGGAATGTGTGTGGGTCACGATTCACTGCTCGTTCGGCACTCGCGTGTTCCGGTGACTTCCCTGATCGTGCGAGACCTCAGGCTCCGTCACAACCCGGCTGTCGCACTCTACACGAGCCGTAGCTATCTAAAGAATGCCCTCTACGACTCCGGGCGGCGGACCCAGGCACGGCCATTCCAGGGATGGAGCACTGAGGCTCTCACGGATGCCGCCGAGCGGGTCAAGGCCAAGGCCGGCTCGGGTTGGTGCCGCATAGAAGAGGTGATGGAGTATGCCAGGCAACTTGGGGCGACACATCTCGGCATCACGTTCTGTGTCGGTTTTCGCCATGAAGCAAGAACACTCGCTGAGATCCTCCGTGCAAATCAATTCCAAGTGTCGTCCGCTTGCTGCAAGACCGGCGCTGTTCCGAAAGAGGCCCTTGGGATCAACGAAGAACAGAAGGTGCGGCCTGATCATGCCGAGATGATATGTAACTCGTTGGCACAAGCCGAGCTGCTCAATCGGGACGGAGTCGAACTCGTGTTGCTACTGGGACAGTGTGTGGGACACGACTCTCACACGATGGAGCACCTGGAGGCACCAGTCGTATGCGTAGTCGCGAAGGACAGGGTGCTGGGACACAACACGGTGGCGGCACTGTACTGACCCGAAGCTCAGGAAGAGTAGTGAGTTTGGGATTTCTGCGGACCGGAGGAGAGTTGAAATGGACCCAGTATGGATCGACCTGTTCGAACCCGCAATAGTATTCGCCACACTACTCGGCACCGCGTTCGGCGTGAAGCTACTGATCTGGGGCAAGGGCCCCATTAGAAGGGTACGTCGGCCGGCAGACGAGCAGGCTCTCGCGCAACGACTGTCGGAATTGGAAGACCGCTGGGAGCAGTGGTCCGATCGGGCTGCGCAGCAAGCAGATCAGCTCGCGGAGTTGGAAGAGAGATTGGACTTCGCCGAACGATTGCTGACACGGCATAGGATGGACGAGCCCAGGGCCCTTGAAAACCCGGAAGTGTCAACGCCCGTCTGAAGCGGGATCAGTGTCGCCGGAGACTAGTTACCTAGTTCGACATCCAGTTCGTGTATGTCGCTGTCACCAAACGTAATCGGCACGGCCACCATTGGGAGGCCAGTTGCCGTGACCTCAACGGACAGCGGCAAGTCCTTCGGTACGCATAGTCGGTAGATCCCATCAGCATCCGTGATGACCTCGCGCCAGGTGGGGTCGGCACCTAGAGGGCCCTCCTCCAGCCAGATGACGCGCACCCGAGCCCCTTCGACGACTGAGTCAGCAACGACGTCTCGAACTCTGCCTACCAGTAGTCCATCAGTGACCGTAGCCGCTTCACCGCAGATCCGCCCGATTATGGTAGCTGACGATGGCAGCACCAGGTCTACATGGGACACCGTACCCCGCTCGAGATCTACGTCTTCTCTATCCGGCGTATCGGTGAGCCCTAGAAGTTCGGCACGTGGATGCGTGAAGGTGACGGTGTAGTCACCGTCCGGAAGGTCGGTGAGCCAGTAGCTGCCATCGGCCTGGCTGATCGTGACTCGAGTCGTGTTCGCGAGCCGTACGAACGCACCAGCCAGCCCCTGACCGGTGCTACTATCAAACACAACACCGGCCACGGTCGCCCGCTCCCGCGCGTACAGTGTGCGGCCATCGGGCGCGAATACCCTGGTGACCTCTCCGCCCTCTTGCTTGAACCCGACTACCGCCTCTGGGAACTGCCACACGGGCCCTTGCATTCCCTCGCGCCGCCTCACGACGGGCATGCGGATCCACCAGCTGCTCACGAACCAGCGGCCATCTGGTAACCGCTCGAAATCCAGTTCGCCTGCGGCACCTTGCTCCCGCTGCCACACCCCAACGTTTACATAGGCGAGCTCCAGCCGATCGAGTGCCCCGGTTTCTGCATCGAGCCAGAAGACCCCTCTCACATCAGGTATGGTTCGCCCCGGTACAGGTTCGAAACGGAGACCGAACATGTCACGGCCGCCCCTACGTCCCTGATCGAGCCGGAAGCAGTGGTGCTGCAGAAACGGGGCCGAGAAGAACACGTGCGCGTCTGGTGCCTCGTAAATGACACTGTCTTCCGCGACGATCACGTAGCCGCTCTCTTCCAACTCCTCGACCGTTCCGCTGAGGAACGGCATCACGTTATGAGTAGGCATCGTGTCGCGGATCTCGTGCACCATGCGGAAGTTGAGAGTATACCAACGCTCGAAGCGCTCCAGCTCGTGGATCAGTCGGTCTCCCGGTCCGGTCCATGCTACCGCCGTCAGCGCCTTACGGGCCTCCTCCCACACCGTCAGTACTTGAATCGCCTGGTCACCGATGACTCGACACTCTTCGGCACCTTCGATCGTGAGCAGATCTAGCGCCAGCACCACCGGCTCGACCGTGAGTTCTATCCGCCCCACCTTGCCCTCGGTCAGCTCGAATAACGACGAGACGACAC
>JAUVRV010000099.1 GCA_030597435.1 Gemmatimonadales bacterium
CTGACGTGATCGGCACTCCTGAGTTCATGAGCCCGGAGCAGGCCCTCGGCGACTCGGTCGATGCCAGGAGTGACATCTACTCCCTGGGTATCGTCGCATTTCTCTCTCTCTCGGGACAGCTTCCGTTCGACGCCCCGACGCCAGCCGAGTTGGTAACAAAGCAGATTCAGACGCCAGCACCCAAACTCACATCAGTCGCTCCTGGAACCCCTCGTAAGCTGTCCAGGGTGGTGGAACTGTGTCTGAGAAAAGAGCCTGACGAACGGATCCAGACCTGTGACGCGCTAGGTGAAGCACTGAGCGCCGCTCTGGAGACCCGCGGCCAGCTTCCGGTGGCCGTCCGGCTGTTTGTGCAGCAGACCAAGTCACGGAGTGAGAGGCGCCTCGTCTATCCGATCATCGGCTTCTGGCTTGGCGCTCCTATCCTGGTGACCGCCACCGCTGCGGCGGGGGTCACGGCGGGCCTGGGGATACTCGGCTTCTTCTTGGGGCTACCGTTCTTCAGTACTGGCCGCCGCGCCCATCGTGTACTGGCAGCAGGCTTCGCTCAGAATGACGTGGTGCGAGGTTTCAAGGAGGACCTGGCATCGCTGGATGAGGAACTCCGGTTTCTCTACGGCAACGACTACCGGACGGACGGGAAGCGACTGAAGAAGATCGCGTTGGGCGCCTTCGGACTGACCGGCGTCTGCCTCGCCACCGCGTTCGCGACCATGTCGACGCCGTTCGTTCTGCCCGCAGTGGGACTCGGGCTGGTTGGAGCAATCACCGGGATGCAGGCGGACCGTCGCTCGGATCGATCTACCAAACGCCGGACCAAGTTCTGGGGAGGGCGAATAGGACGGTGGTTCTCCGAGCTGCCGGGATTCGGACTCAAGGTCAAGGCGCTGCCGGCGAGCCTCACCTACCGGCCCACGGAAATGGCGATAGGCATTGCCGTATCCAACCTGTTCGCGGCTCTCCCAGCAGAGACCCGAGCGGCCATGCCAGATCTGCCGGACGTGGTCTCAGGCCTCGAACTGGATGCGCAACGGATGAGACAGAAAATCGACGAGTTCAACGAGGTCCTGGAAAACGCCGGCGACGAAACCAGTGGTAAGGTGGATGACCGGGACGATCTGACCCGGCAAAGGCAACGTGCCATCCATAACATCACCGTGGTGCGAGACGAGGCCCAGAACCGTCTATCGGAGACCGTTGCCGCCCTCGAGAACCTGCGGGTCGATCTAATGCGCCTTCGCACCGGCGTGGTGCGACTCGACAGCGTGACCACTAATCTGGGAGCGGCTCGTGACCTGGCCGCTCATGTCGATCGCTTGCTACAGGGCTATGAGGAGATAGATAAGGACTTGGATGGTGACCGATCTTCAGAGTGAGATCACCTGTGCCTCAGGGCCATGAGTCTCCGCACAGCTTCTTCCAACACGTCGACCGTCTTGCAGAATGCAAACCGAACCAACTCGCGCCCGTCTTCGGGTGAGCTGTAGAAACTCGATCCCGGTACCACGGCAACACCGATCTCACTGGTGAGCCAGTAAGAGAACTCGTCGTCGGGAAGGTCGCTGAGTGCAGTGAAATCTGCCAGAACGTAGTAGGACCCCTGGGGCGCGTCACACTGGAAGCCAGCCTCAACCAAGCCCCGGCACATGACATCACGGCGCACTGTGTAATCAGCGAGCAACGAATCGTAGTAGTCACGTCCCAGCAGCTCCAAACCCGCGGCAACACCTTCCTGGAGCGGTGCCGGTGCACCCACTGTCAGGAAGTCGTGGACTTTTCTGATTGCATTGGTGACTCCGCCCGGTGCGATGATGGTCCCGACGCGCCACCCGGTGATGCTGAACGTCTTGGAGGCACCACTGATGGTGATTGTGCGATCTCTCATGCCGGGAATGGTCGCGATCGGTATGTGACGACCTTCGTATACGATGTGTTCGTAAATCTCGTCCGTCACCGCGTATGCATCATACTGCTGACATAGGGCCGCGATTGCCTCCAGTTCTTCCAGCGAGAACACCTTGCCCGTTGGGTTGTTGGGTGTGTTCAGAATGATCGCCCTGGTACGATTGGAGAACGCATCTGCCAACCGCTCCGCATCCAATTCCTCACCCACTCCCATCGGTATATGGACCGGACTCGCATCGCACAAGATGGTGTCCGGCCCGTAGTTCTCATAAAACGGATCGAACACGATGACTTGATCGCCGGGATCGACTATCGATAGTAGGGTCGACGCCATCGCCTCAGTGGAGCCACAAGTAACCGTGATCTCCTCCTCCGGATCGACCTCCATGCCATACCACTCTGCGTACCGGCAACTGATTGCGTCACGTAGCCGCTTCGCACCCCACGTAATCGCGTATTGGTTGACGTCCTGCTTGATGGCCTCGATCGCGGCTTCCTTGAGCACATCGGGCGCTGGGAAGTTGGGAAAGCCCTGAGCGAGGTTTATAGCGTCGTGCCGATTTGCCAGCCGCGTCATTCCACGAATGACGGACTCCGTGAAGCCGTGGGTTCGCGTGGCAGTGATCATCTAGACGTGAACGTGGTTGGGGACCTTTTCTGCAGCAACGTAGCTGCCGCTACTTCAGAATTCGTAGCGCCAGCAGAGCTGCATTCTTGGCGTTCCCGATCCCGACCGATCCCACTGGGCAACCTGGTGGCAGCTGTGTGATGGCATACAGTGCATCGACTCCGCGCAACGGCCCCACATCGAGTGGGATGCCGATCACCGGAAGTTCGGTCAGCGCAGCAACCGCTCCCGGCAACGCTGCCGCCAGTCCCGCAGCCGCGATTATCACCTCATAGCCATTGGACTCGGCGTCTCTGGCTATTTGTGCCGTTTTGTCAGGATCGCGGTGAGCTGAGGAAACCACGAAATCGTACCCGATGCCAGCCTCATCCAAGACCTTGAATGCGCCGGCAACCCGCTCCTCATCGCTTTGCGATCCAACTACGATCAGAACTCGCTTGTCACCCATCTCGCTATTACCCGTTTACAGTGTCGTTTGAACCACATACGCCGACTAAGCTAATGCGCCCGGCTACGCAGCCACCTCATCCGGAATGATCGAGTAGTCCTGACGTCTCCGTGCGGGCTTGAAACCGGCATCGACGATATGGCGTCGCATCTCGTCCAAAGTAGCACAATGCAGCGTTCCCGCTGCCGACACCACGTTCTCCTCAATCATCAGCGAACCGAAATCATTACAACCGAAGCGTAGCGCGATCTGTCCGACTTTGAGTCCCATTGTTACCCACGAGGCTTGGAGATTGGGGACGTTCTCGAGAATTAGACGGCCAATTGCGACCGTTCGCAAGTGTGTCACCGCATCGGTCTTCGGTGTACCCTCCATCTCAGTGTGGTCCGGCTGAAGTGGCCACGTGATGAACGCAGTGAAACCGCCGGACCGCGACTGAACCTCCTTGACCCGGAACAGATGTTCGATTCTGTCCGCCAAAGTCTCACCGAGGCCGTACATCATGGTCACGGAGGTCTTCATTCCCATCCCATGGGCAATCTCCATGATCTCGAGCCAGCGGTCAGCCCCGGCCTTCTTCTTGGCCACCCTGTCACGCACCTCCTGCACCAGGATCTCTCCACCACCACCCGGTATTGAATCGAGGCCGACTGACTGCAGCTCACTTAGCACATCCTCGGCGCTCATGCGGAACCTGGTGGCGAAGAAATCTACCTCGGACGGAGAGAACCCGTGTATGTGAATAGGATGGTTCTGTTTGATGTACCGCAACAAATCGAGGTACCACTCGAACGGGATGTACGGGTTGTGCCCTCCCTGAATCAGGATCTGAACCGCACCTAGCTTCTTCGCCTCCTCGATCTTCGATCCAATCTTCTCGAACGAGAGTACGTAACCCTCATCGTGCTTCGGGCGGCGATAAAATGCGCAGAACTTACAGTCTGCTACACAGATATTGGTATAGTTGATGTTGCGGTCGACGATGTATGTGACCACGCCATCCGGATGTAGCTCTCGACGCTTGGCGTCAGCCAGCATCCCCAGCTCCAACAGCGGTGCCCGCTCGTAGAGATCGAGATACTCGCGGAACTCAGCCGAGTTTCGGTCTATCATGCCACGGAGAGAAAAGACAGGGAACCATCGTTTACCATGCCCTTGGCCGCAAGCCGGCGAAAGAAGCTGGTCAGACCCTCGAGGTGGCTATAGGAGAGTGCGTAGTCCAGTCCGCTCAAGTACTCCATGCACTGTTGCGGGTCAATACCGGTTCTCACGCCAGCCTCAGCTGCCAACTGGTCGAGGTGGTCGAGTCCCCATTCGCGCGAGGCCAACAGCGCCTCATGTACTTGTTGAACGGGGACCACTTTGACCGCCGCCCGACTAGGATTCTCTGTCGACCCACCCGCGCGCCGCGCCGCCCAGACAGCAAATACAAACGGCAGCCCCGTCCAATTCTTCCACTGCTCACCGAGGTCATAGTGATGCTCGTATAGGTGCCGTGCCGCAAGTAGCAAGGCACCGTCCCCAATCACCAACACCGCGTCGTGCGGCAGGGTTTCGAGCACGTCAATGTCTGATGGCTCAGTCCGAGCTTCGACCAACGTGGGCCTGACTCCCCAGACATCACTGCACAACAGTTCGAGTAGATAGACTGAGGTTCGTGACGACTCCGATACGAGCACCGTTGCCCCGTCCAGCTCCTCGGCCGGCTTGTGCGAAAACAGCGCGACACTCCTCACCGGTCCATCACACGAGATTGCAAGGTCAGGAAGAAGATGGTACGCACTGGCGTTGCGGGCATACTCTACCGTTGAGACCACGGATACGTCGAGTTCAGCTGCAGCCAGCAACCCATTCAATTCGGAAGGTGTGCCTGTCACCAATTCGGCATTGAGCGTTACGATTCCCCTATCGATTGCACCGTATACGGGATAGCAGTTGATGTAGGCGATCCGGCCGAGGCGCATCAGGCGCGCCCCGTCCCTACGAGTTGAACCAGATCTCCACTCGTCGCAGACGTATTCGGGCGCTCGTGCTCAGGATCGAAGATCGGGTCGTCTGGTGCGAAAGTACGTACCATTCCATACAAGGAATCCCGTTCCACCGGTTCCTTGCCAGCGCCGTGTATGAGCCTCACCAAGTCTTCATAGGACAACATCATTGGCGTTTCGGCACCGGCATCGTGGTACACTCGTTCGTATACGACCGTCCCTTCCACGTCATCGCAGCCGAACTCGAGGGCGATCTGCGAAATGGCCGGCGTCACCATTGGCCAATGTGTTTTTACGTGCGGGATGTTGTCGAGGAACAGGCGACCTATGGCAATGTTCTTCAAATCCTCAAAGCCGGTCGTAGCGGTTCCGCTCCGGCCCAGTTCATCGCCCAACTCGTTGTTATCCGGGTGATAGGCCAGCGGGATGTATGTGAGAAAGCCACCGGTCTCATCCTGCAGATCCCGTAGCATGGTCAGGTGTTCTACTCGGTCGGTATAGCTCTCTACATGGCCGTACAGCATCGTGCAATTGCTCGGAATGCCTAGTTCGTGGGCTTCACGATGAACTTGCAGCCAATCCTCAGCTACGAGTTTTCGATCGGCAATGGTTGACCGAACCGCCACGCCGAACACCTCCGCCCCTCCACCGGGCAAGCTCGTCAGCCCTGCGGCCTGCAATTCCTCGAGTACTTTCCTGGTGGTTGATTTCTCGATGCGAGCCAAATGGGCTATCTCGACTGCCGTGAGCGCCTTGATGTGAACGTGTGGATGGCGTTCCTTGAGGCCCCTTATCATGTCAGTGTAGTACGACAGCCGGAGCTTGGGATGCAGCCCACCGACGATGTGGAATTCGCGCGTGGGACCGTTCTGGGCAGCTTCGGCCTCGGCATACACATCCTCGAGCGACCGGGTGTACGCTCCCTCTTCCTTCGGGGTTCTGGCAAAAGAACAAAAGACGCAGGTCTTCCTGAGGATGCAGACATTGGTTGGATTGATGTGCTGGTTGGCCGAGAACAGGACGCGGATCCCGTTGCGCCTCTGATTGGCCGCGTTCGCCATGACCCCAATACCGAGCAGGTCATTGCTCTCGAACAACAGGTGCGCGTCTCGTGGCGTAAGCCGTTCGGCCGCTGTCACTTTGGCTGCAACGGGCCCGAGCTGAGGATCACGCAATTCGAAACGAGGCATATCCTTCTTACTGCTGATAACGCCTCATCGCCAGCGTGACGTTGTGGCCTCCGAATCCAAAGGAGTTCGAGAGAGCGACCTCAATGTCCCGCTCAATTGCCTTGTTGGGAGCACAATCAAGATCGCATTCAGGATCCGGATTGTCATTGTTGATGGTTGGTGGAATCACACCGTCCCTCATCGCCAGCAAGCAGATGATGAACTCGACACCGGCGGCTCCCCCCAAGAGATGACCTATCATCGACTTGGTGGAGTTCATCACGACCTTGTCCGCGTGACTCCCCAACAGCTGCTTCACCGCCAACGTCTCGGCGATATCTCCATGTGGGGTCGCAGTTCCGTGAGAGTTGATGTAATCGATGTCTGCCGGCTCGAGCTTGGCGTCGCAGAGGCACGCCTGCATGGCCCGCTCTGCTCCTTCTCCGCCCGGTGCGGGCTGAGTCATGTGGAACGCATCTGCGCTCATACCGTATCCGATGACCTCCCCCTGTATCCTGGCGCCTCGCTGCAAAGCCGTATCCAAATCTTCCAGCACTACAACCCCGGCGCCTTCGCCCATCACAAAACCGTCGCGGTCTTTATCGAACGGCCGCGACGCCTTTTCGGGCTCATCGTTGCGGGTAGACAGTGCCTTCATGTTGGCGAAACCGGTGATCGCTAGCGGGGTTACAGCGGCTTCCGTCCCACCCGTGATCATCATGTCGGCGGTTCCCGACTGAATCAGACGAAACGCTTCACCGATGGCGTGCGCCGACGAAGCACACGCCGAGACGGTACAGTAATTGGGGCCCTTAGCCCCAAGCCGGATGGAGATCAGTCCTGCCGCGATGTCGGGTATGAACATCGGCACAAAGAACGGAGACACGCGTCTGGGCCCCTTGGTGAGAAACGCATTGCACTGCTCCTCGAATGTCCGGATGCCCCCAATGCCGCTCCCAATCACCACTCCGGTACGCTCGGGTGCGGGGAGTCCGTTCTGGATTCCCGCATCCCGCACCGCTTGCTCTGCAGCCGCGATACCGTACTGGGCAAACAAATCTGACCGTTTAGCCTCTTTACGGTCCATGTAATCGCGCGGGTCGAAACCCTTGACCTCACACGCGAAGCGGACATCAAGCGCCGATGGGTCAAAACGCCGGATGGGTCCCGCACCTGACTTTCCAGCTACGAGCCCATCCCAACTGTCACCCACGTTGTTACCGAGCGGGGATATTAGCCCCAGCCCGGTCACCACCACACGTCTTTCCAAGAGCCTAACCCCCGGCTTTTTCGTCCAGATACTTGAGCGCGTCGCCTACAGTGCGGATCTTCTCGGCATCCTCATCCGGAATGTCGACGTCAAACTCTTTCTCGAAGGCCATCACCAGCTCGACCGTGTCGAGACTGTCCGCTCCGAGATCCTCCATGAAGCTGGCATCGTCTGTCACCTTGTCGCGCTCGACACCAAGTTCTTCAACGATGATGTCTTTGATCTTGTCGTGGAGATCGCTCATTTCCATCCTCTGGGTTGGGTCTA
Organism: Gemmatimonadales bacterium; assembly: GCA_030597435.1. Lineage (GTDB taxonomy): Bacteria > Gemmatimonadota > Gemmatimonadetes > Gemmatimonadales > GWC2-71-9. Next base: position 7,676 of record JAUVRV010000099.1, read on the forward strand.
AGTATCACATCACCATACCGCCATCTACCACCAGCACTTGGCCAGTAATGTAGCTGGCTAGGTCCGATGCAAGAAAGAGCACCGCAGCGGCGACATCGTCCGGGGTCCCGAGCCGCGCGAGCGGGATCTGATCCATCAGGACCTCTCGGGCAGCATCCGGCAGTTTTCTGGTCATCTCTGTATCGATGAATCCCGGAGCCACTGCATTGATCAATACCCGCCGTGAGGCCAGCGCCTGGGCCACGGCCTTGGTAAAGCCGATGAGCCCAGCCTTGCTCGCCGCGTAGTTGGCCCGCCCCTTGTTACCAATGATACCGACAACGCTGGCCACGTTCACGATCCGACCGGACCGCCGGTTCATCATGCCGCGGCTGACGAGCTTGGTCATCAGGAACGAGCCCTTTAGATTGACATCCAGTACCAGGTCCCAATCGCCCTCGCTCATTCGAACCAGCATCCCGTCTCTTGTGAGCCCGGCATTGTTAACCAGGATGTCTATCGGACCGAGTTGCGATTGGGCTTCAGCCACAGCCGACTCGACTTGGTCGGCTGCCGCGGCATCAGCTACCAACGGGACCACCTTACCCTTGCCAGCGAAGTCAC
>JAUVRV010000081.1 GCA_030597435.1 Gemmatimonadales bacterium
CCATGGACATGTGTCGTGCGGGGAACGGGCCGCATCCTAGATGATCCCGACAGGTATCAGTCGGTGTTGACCACGTAGATCCCAGTGCAGATCGGGCCGGAACGCTTCGCGTCACGCCGCGACACCCTCGCCTTTGTCATCTGTATCGTTCTTTCGCTAGCGGCGCGGGTGGCGCCTGTCGAAGTCCAACGAGCAGTCGCCTCCGGTATTACCGAGACGGTGTTGGCGCCGTTCTTGGCAGTCCAGGAGCAGGTCGAGTTGATGAAGGGTGCCGGCGCTCGCGTTACTCAGATGGCTGCGGCACATGACTCGATCTCGGCAATAGCCTTCCAATCACTTGCCCTGCGGGAGGAGAACGAGCGTCTGAGAGAGTTGCTGGATCTGTCGACCCGAATGACGGTGCAGCACGTTTCGGCCGAGGTGCTGCCTCAGTCGCTGCCCACAGACGGAATGACACTGCGTATCTCCGTAGGAAGAAGTCACGGGGTCGATGTGATGGATCCTGTGATTGCCCCCGGTGGGATCGTCGGTGTGATCCAGCAGTCGGATCAGAGTACGTCAGTAGTCTTGGTTTGGACCCATCCTGATTTTCGTGCCAGTGCCATGACCGGTGACGGTACGATCTTCGGCATAGTCGCAGCCAGAGGTAGTGAGGGGCCCTACACCGCGTTGATGGAGTTGAGAGGCGTACCGTTCCGGCAAGACGTCGCCATGGGCAGCATCGTCTACACCTCAGGGCGCGGCATCGGTTTGGGGGGGGTGTATCCCCGAGGGATCAAGATCGGTACGGTGATGGCAGTGGGAGAGGAACGGCGTGAAGGTTGGTCGAGCACGTATGTGGTACGACCGGCCGTGCATCCCGCTTCTTTGTCACATGTAGTAGTTCTCACAGGTACCATCGCTGACGTCAGTCCTGTGTTCGAGGATGTCGGGCAGTGAGAATCGACAAGGAACGCTGGCAGCTAGCTACCGTGTTCTTTTTTCTGGTTGCCCTGCAGTTTGTCGTAAGGCCATTGCCCGAAGACCCTCGCATAGAGAGGCTCGCGCCAGATTTCCTGCTCTTGGCGCTACTCGTGTATGCGATTAGGGCTCGGCCCGGCCATGGTGCGATCGCGGGGTTCATCGTCGGGTTGGGTACCGACTCGCTATCTCCGGCGGCCTTTGGGGCCGGAGCGCTGGCTCACCCCGTTGGCGGATACCTCGCCGCCTGGGGCAAGGCGGTTTTCTTTGTCGAGAACCTACTTGTCAACGCTGCTTTCTTCTTTCTAGGCACGTGGCTGCGAGATGTACTCGTACTCCTGATTGGGCAACACGCGCAAGGATCGGCACTGTATTGGCAGATTGGATATCTTTCGCCCATTAAGGCACTGACCACAGCCATTGCCGGCATCGTCGTGCTCTTGCTCTTTCGCCGCTGGCTCAACATTCGAATTAGCGAATGACCTGGTCTCATCCTCATGAAGTGACTCGCCGTGCTGACGCCAGTCGTCTGGTAGTGACTCTGATGTTCGTCCTTCTGGCCGTCGGGTTCTTTCGTATCCAGGTACTTGGTGCGGACCGCTACAAACTGCAGTCCACGAACAACAGGCTGCGCCCGGTCACGCTGCCAGCTCCCCGTGGTCTGATCGTCGACCGCAATGGCGTTGTCTTGGCTGAGAATGAACCGGGATATACCATCGCTCTCCTCGCATCGGATGAGGATTCGCTGCGCAGCACACTCGAGCGGATTGCGGACCGGGCGAATCTCGATTCACTCAAGATCGAGGCAATCCTGAGACGATTCCGCAGGCTGCCACACGAGCCAACGACTATCCTGCGCGACGCCCCGTTCGATCTGGTATCAGCCATGGAGGAGAGCCGTGTGATGGTCCCCGGGCTCGTCATACAGACGGAGCCCAAGCGCAATTACCCGTATAAGGAGACGGTTGCGCATGTGTTGGGCTATGTGGGTGAGATCACCGAACAGGAGTTGGCTTCGGGCGCGATTCCGGGAGCACGTGGGGGGACGATCGTTGGCCGAGACGGGCTCGAGCGGCAATATGAGGACGTGCTACGCGGTGAGGACGGACAACGGTTCATCGAGGTAGACGCCCTGGGACGCACGGTCAGGGAAGTGCTCGACGGCTCGACTCTGGAACGGGAGAGACAGGGAGACACTCTCTTCACCACACTCGACATCGGTCTTCAGGAGTTTGTGGCAGATGTGTTCCCGGCGGGATGGCGCGGTGCAGTCGTAGCAATGGTTCCGGGCACCGGTGAGGTGCTTGCGCTCTACTCGTCTCCCAGCTTCGACCCCAATCTGTTTGTTGGCGGTATGGACCCGGAAACGTGGCGCCAGCTGTCACAGGCCGAAGACACGCCGCTGTTCAATCGCGCTACAGAGGGTCGCTATCCGCCGGCGTCACCGTTCAAGCTAGCTGTGGCGGAGAGCGCGTTGCTGCGTGGCCTGGTCGACATGGACACGCATATGGAAACCCCATGTGAAGGTGGCATGTTGTACGGCAACCGATACTTTCGCTGCTGGAAGGCGGATGGACACGGATCCTTGACGTTGCGCGAGGCAATCCAGTATTCGTGCGACGTCTACTTCTATCAACTTGGTTTACAGCTTACTCTCTCCAATTTGCTGAGTGACGGCGTAGACATGGGGTTCAGTGATAGATCGGGAATCGACCTTCCCCACGAGCGGACCCCGCTGTTTCCGGAGTCAATTGAGTATTTCAACAGGCGCTACGGTCAACGCGGTCGTGACTGGACGTCGGGAGTAACGTTGAATATGGCGATCGGTCAGGGCGAGAACGATCAGACCGTGATCAATATGGTGAAGTTCTATGCCAAGCTCGCGAATCCTCAGGGCAGGGCGCCCGATCCATGGCTGGTGCAAGGTGACGGCGGTGAAGAGACGTCGCTGGGGCTTTCAGAGCAAGCCCTTGCCGATCTACGTGAGGCTCTCTACCTCGTCGTCGAGGAGGGTACGGCCGTCGGTGCGAGGGTCGAATCGGTGAGGATTGCTGGCAAGACCGGGACAGCGCAGAACCCTCATGGCCGACCGCATGGCTGGTTTGTGGGGTTTGCTCCGCTCGAGGATCCCAAGATCGTTGTGGGTGCTATCGTGGAATTCGCGGAACACGGGTCGACCGTGGCACATGTGGTGACGAATATCATTCATCGATACCTGCTCGGCCCGGAGGTCGAGCCGGCGCGTGTGATAGAATACCTCTTACCATCCGACTCCGCTCCCGAACCGATTCCCATTCTGCCAGACACGTCACGCGGTCGACGGATACCGTCAGAGGATGTTAGTGGAACGGCACTATTTCGATAAGTCACTAATCGCGTTGACTTTGATCCTGGTGCTGGTCGGCCTCGCCACCCTGTACTCGGCCGGGCAGACAGATGTCCCGTCGGCCGTGTCCAAAGTGTGGCAGAAACAACTCGTCTGGATCGGTCTCGGCATTGTCCTAGCGGTTGCTTCATTCAGGCTCTCTCCCCGGCTGTTGGAGTGGTTAGTGCCGGGTATCTACGCTGCCGCCATTGCACTGTTGGCGATGACGCTTTTTGTTGGTGTCGGTGCTGGGACTGCTGCCGGAACGAAATCTTGGATCTCGATCTTTGGAGTGAGACTGGGCCAGCCGGCTGAGTTGGCCAAGCTCGCCACGATTCTGATGCTGGCGCGTATGTTGGGTGGGCGACGGCATCCGCCTGCCGGGATCTGGGAAGCGCTACCTGCAGGCATCGTCGTCGCGATCCCATTCATGCTGGTGGCTCTTCAGCCGGATCTGGGCAGCGCAATCGTGTTTATAGCCCTGCTGTTCGGTGCCCTCTATTGGGCGGGATTGAAACCGTCTCTGCTGCTGCTGCTGCTCTCACCGGGGATCAGTCTGCTGTTGGCGTTCTCGACGATCTCCTGGGGTATCTGGATCGTGTTCTTGACCGGTTTCATTCTGTTGACACGTCCACACCTCGTAGAAGGCCTCGCACTTTGGTTCACGAACGCCAGCATGGGCATCCTCGCCTTCTCGCTCTGGGAGCAGCTGCAGCCATACCAACAGAAGCGGCTTCTGTCCTTTCTCAATCCCGATGTGGATCCGCGAGCCACTGGTTGGCACATCATACAATCGAAGATCGCGGTAGGATCAGGTGGGTTGATTGGGGTTGGCTTCGGTGAAGGGCACCAGAAGCGGCTCGCCTTTCTGCCTGCGCAGCACACCGACTTCGTCTACTCGGTCATAGGTGAAGAATTCGGCTTTCTCGGGGTCCTCGCTACCTTGGTGCTGTTGGCGCTGTTGATACTTGCATTGATACGGATTGCCCGCAAGGCGAGCGATCCGTTCTCGAGCATGTTGGTGGCAGGTGTGGCCACCATGCTGTTGACGCACATCGTCGTCAATGTTGGCATGACAATCGGAGTGATGCCGATTACAGGAATCCCGTTACCGTTCTTCTCATACGGGGGGTCTTTCATGCTGACGTGTTGCATCGCCATCGGATTGACGATGCGGGTGTCTTGGGACTCACAAGGGCTCCGATACCTGAATGCCTGAACCAAGGGGGTAGCGGAGCTGGCACGTCTCGGCGAGATTGTTAGCTCTCGGGCGGCCGATCGGGTGGCAGACGAGAACAGAGTGAGGATATTGAGTGACACATGGCTTGGTTTCGGAAAGAGCGAAAACGGCGTAGAGCACAAAAGGACCGGCTGGAGATACCACCGGATGCCTGGGACAAGTGCGAACGGTGCGGGCATGTGGATCTAACCGAGTCCTTCGACCGTGTGTTGCAGGTGTGTCCTGAATGTGGCTACCACCGCCGCATTGGGGCGCACCGCTACATCGAGATCATTGCCGATCCCGACAGTTTCGTTGAGCTGTTCCACAATCTTCGCTCTGTCGATCCACTCCAGTTCGAGGGTTATCCCGAGCGGGTAGTCCGGGCCGAGAAACAGGTCGGTCCACAGGACGCAATCGTGACCGGGTACGCAAAGTTGACCGGTATGGATCTGAACATCGGCGCCATGGAGTTTGCGTTCATGGGTGGATCCATGGGCTCGGTTGTTGGGGAGAAGATTGCCAGGCTCGCGAAAAGGTCGCTCGAGCAGCGGATCCCGCTGGTGATCGTTTCAGCTTCGGGTGGCGCGCGGATGCAGGAGGGTGTGTTCAGCCTGATGCAACTCGCCAAGACGTCCGCCATGATTTCGAGTCTGAGAGAAGAGCGGATACCCTACATCTCTGTGCTCACCGATCCAACGACTGGTGGCGTAACCGCGTCGTACGCCATGCAGGGTGATGTCAATCTGGGCGAACCCGGCGCGCTGATCGGGTTTGCGGGCCCCAGAGTGATCCAGCAGACCATTCGCCAGGACCTGCCGGATGGATTCCAGACGGCGGAGTTCGTGCTCGAGCACGGGATGATAGATTGCGTCGTGTCCCGTAACGAACTGCGCCAAACAACGGCTCGACTACTCAGGATGATGCTGGGTCTGAAGCCGGCGGAGGTTGTTGGCTGAGCTTCTCCTACCACCAAGCCTACAGTTTCCTCTCGACACGACCGGCAGGTGGAAAGAAGTGGTCCTTGGGGCCAACACGTGCGCTTCTCAACAAGCTAGGTAACCCCGAGCGACATTTTCCGGCCGTTCATATTGGCGGTACGAACGGGAAGGGGTCTGTCTGCACCATGATCGCCAGCGCCCTGACCCGATCGGGGCTTCGCGTTGGGTTGTATACCGCACCACACCTGGTTGATGTGCGGGAGAGAATGCTGGTTGACGGTAGACCGATCTCCGAGGACGCGTTCGCGCAGTGGACGAATATGCTGGCGGACGAAATCGAGACGGTCGGCGCGAGCTTCTTCGAGGCTACGACAGCCGTCGCGTTTGCGGACTTTGCGGCGCGCGGAGCTGATGTGGCAGTAGTGGAAGTGGGGCTCGGCGGTCGGTTGGACAGCACCAATGTCATCGCACCTCTGGTCAGTGCGGTGACATGCGTGAGCCTCGAACACACTGACTATCTCGGCGATTCAATAGCAGGGATTGCCCGCGAAAAAGCGGGCATTGCCAAGGCGGAGACGCCATTCATAATCGGGGAGCTTGATCCGGCTGTCGCATTGGTGCTGATCGAACGTGCCGAGGATGCTGGGGCAATGGTCGAGGTGGTTCCGGCTGATTCTACATACACAGGTGAACTGGATCTGTATGGTGCGCACCAAGATCGCAATGCCGCGATCGCTGCAGCCGTCCTGCAAGCACTGCCATCAGAACTGAGGCCCAGTAAGCAAGAGATAGCAGAAGGGATTGCTTCTGCGTGGCTTCCAGGGCGGTTCGATTGCAGGGGGAAGTGGGTGTTTGACGTTGCGCACAACCCGGCGGCCATAGGGGCCCTGGTTGACAACCTCAGAGCCGCGGAGGTCGATCGTCCGATCCACGGACTGTTGGGAGTTCTCAACGACAAGGATGCCAGGTACATTCTGAGTGTGCTAGACATCGAGCTGGACGCTCTATGGGTGACCACCCCACCATCGGCTCCGGAGAATCGCCGTTCCGACCTCGACGCCTTGGCCCAACTGGCGGGGGACAATGTCGTCATCGAGCCTGACTTCGCGCGAGCACTTGCCGGTGTGCAGACTGGAGCTGCCACCGTGCTGGTGACCGGGTCATTTCACACCGTCGGTGACGCGATGAACCGCTTGCCCGGGTTCGCGCCGCTCGGGTAGATTGTTGCGATGCAATCGCAAGGGCTGCCTGGATTCCGAGATTTCTACCCCGACGACGCGGCTCTCCGAAACCACATCTTCTCAGCCTGGCGTGACGTAGCCACTCGCTACGGATTCCAGGAGTACGATGGCCCGCCCCTCGAGCCACTCGAACTCTATGTGAAGAAGAGTGGCGAGGAGATCGTGGGTCAGTTGTATACCTTTGAGGACCGTGGCGGCAGGTCCGTTGCATTCCGACCGGAGATGACACCGACACTGGCTCGGATGGTGGCTGCACGCGGTCAAGCACTCAAGAAGCCAATTCGTTGGTTCTCTCTACCTCAGTTGATGCGCTATGAGCGACCTCAACGGGGACGGCTGCGAGAGCACTTCCAGCTCAATATGGATATAATCGGAGAGCCGGGGCCGTTGGCGGACGCCGAGTTGATTGCGGCGGCGCTGGATATCATGCGCGCACTCGGGCTGGGGCCCGACGATGTCCGGGCCCGAGTATCCGATCGGCGAGTTGTCAGAGCCCTGGTTGACTCGTATGGACTCAGTGAAGAACAGATCTCGATTGTCTTTCAGCACATCGACAAGACCGAACGGGAACCGCGCGACGTATTGATCGACAATTTGGTGAAGACAGCAGTGGTTTCATCGGACGTCGCAACCAAGGTACTGTCGGTTGGCGACATACGCGGCATGGATGATGTCCGCTCTGCACTGGATGCGGTGCCCGGTGGCGCCGATGCGGGAGAGCCGTTGTCTGAGTGCATCGAGGCACTGGGTGCATTGGGAATGGGTGACTTCGTCGATGTTGACCTGGGTATAGTCCGTGGCCTGGCATACTACACCGGCGTAGTGTTTGAGTTGTTCGACGCACACCAGACTCTGCGCGCGATTTGCGGCGGCGGGCGGTATGACGGTCTTCTCGCGGCTTTGGGAGGCGTTGATCTTCCAGCAGTTGGGTTTGGGATGGGAGATGTCGTACTCGGTGAGTTGCTGACCCAGTCGGGCAACAAGCCACAAGGGCAATTGGGAATCGACGCGTTCCTAGTGGCTGTCACTGGTGAGGATGTACCTCACGTATTGCGACTGGCCAGCCAATTGAGAGACCGGGGTCTGAAAATCGAGTATGCCCTAAAGCAGCAGTCTATTGCGAAACAGCTGAAGCTGGCTGCATCCCGTCCAGCCAAGCGGGCCGTGGTCGTGGGTCCGGATGAGCGTGAGAAGGGCGTGGTGGTGGTGAGAGATTTGGCGACCGGACGTGAAGATCGTGTTAGACTCGACCAACTCCTAGATGGGTATGGGTGGGGTTGATCCGTTGGGCGGTTATTGGTTCGGTCGTGCTAATTGGACTACACCAGAGGACTGAGGCGCGCAAGTAAATGGGTCAGAAACGAGGCATTACTCCCAGAGCTGAGGACTTCAGCCAATGGTATACCGATGTGATCATGCGGGCCGAACTGGCGGATTACACACCGGTTCGTGGTTGCATGGTCATCAGGCCGCGGGGTTACGGCATCTGGGAGCTGATGCAGCGCTCCTTGGACGAGATGTTCAAGGAGACAGGGCATCAGAACGCGTATTTCCCACTGCTCATTCCGCAGAGCTTCCTAGCCAAAGAGGCCGAACACGTGGAGGGTTTCTCACCCCAAACGGCCGTGGTCACACACGGCGGTGGCAAGGAACTCGAGGAGCCGTTGGTAATACGCCCAACCTCGGAAACGATCATCTATGCTCTCTATGCGAAGTGGATCCAGAGCTATCGTGATCTGCCGCTCCTGCTCAACCAGTGGGCAAACATTGTCCGGTGGGAGATGAGGACACGGTTGTTCCTGCGGACGACAGAGTTCCTCTGGCAGGAAGGACACACCGCACATGCGACAGATTCGGAGGCAGAAGAGGAAACGCTCCTGATCCTCGACATCTATCGACGCTTCATGGAGGAATGGATTGCGATGCCGGTCATCACCGGCTTGAAGACCGAGTCAGAGAAGTTCGCAGGGGCAGTGAGGACGTACGCTTGCGAGGCGCTGATGCAGGACAATCGTGCGCTGCAAGCGGGAACTACGCACAACTTGGGACAGAACTTCGCGAGAGCATTCGACGTTCAGTACCAAACGGCCGAGGGAGGGTTGGAGTACGTTTGGAGTACTTCGTGGGGTGTGTCGACCAGAATGGTGGGAGGGCTGATCATGAGCCACAGCGATGATATTGGCCTGGTGTGTCCGCCCAAATTGGCACCGGTAC
>JAUVRV010000118.1 GCA_030597435.1 Gemmatimonadales bacterium
CAGTGACCTTGTGGCCGTATCCCTTACCGAGTGCTCGGGCAATTGCCGCCAAATAGCTCGGCGTGCAGACGTTGCCGGGCAGTGCCTGTAGGTTACGCGCCAGCTTCTGGCCCACGGCTACCGCCGCCCCTATCTTGCGGCCCTGCTCCACTTCGGAGCGTTGTTCCCGCGTCGCGATGATCTCGAGTTCCTCAAGGCCGGGCTTCTCGTCCTCGCTCGATTTGAACTCCCTGAATTGCCACGCGCCCTGCCCGACCCCCTCGACAACGACCTGGCCGAAATCGACGGCCGTAACACCGCCATGGGTCTCCGGTGCCAGATGAAACGCCATTGATTGGGCACCGGTCGCCGTGGCCCTTCGTGCAGCTATGGCAGCGCTCCTGCGCACAGCGCCACGTGTGATCTCCTCACTCTTGGCAAGTCCGACGAGGAGAACCCGCTTGGCCCCTTTGCTGGGATACAGCATGGCCACCTCATCGGGCTTGCCCGCGAAGTCTCCAGCCGCAAGCACCCGAGCCAGCTCTCCACCGAGGTTGGCATCTAGGCTGAGGAGTGAGCTTGGGACCTTGTTGTTGGATAGTTCGCCCAATGCAACAGCAAGTAACGGCGCGCGAACGCGCTCTAGCGGAACGACTCTGACGGAGGACTTCACAGCCTGGGGCTCCGGGGCGTCGAAGTAGTCGAAATCGATGATATGAAACCGTATTTCACGGCTCGGCGCCGCCAAAGGTAAGCCCGAACCGTGCCGTCCGGCAAGTTGACGCGCCAACCAGAGGCTTGAGCCTGCGCCAAGTTGGCATAGGTTTCGAACCGAGAGATTTTCAAGTGGGAAGCGTCCCGATAGGATTCACTTTGAGGTGTTCATGCTACGCATAATATCAGCCTCTCTTGTTCTGGCGGTCTTTGTGTTGAAGGCAACGCCCGCTGAAGCGCAACATATCGACGATAGACGGGGTCTGTGGTTCGCTATCGGTCTTGGAGCGGCGGCCACCAAGGTCAAGTGCACCTTCTGCAGCGACAAAGCCACCTGGGGCCCGTCCGGCTACATCCAGCTCGGTGGGACTCCCTCACGGAACACGCTGGCCGGTGTCGAGATCACCGCGTGGAGAGGCACCAAGGCCGACACAACACAGGAATACATAAATGGGACCGCCTTCCTCATGTTCTACCCGGTTCTCGACTACCCGTTCTTCCTCAAGGGCGCGTTCGGGGTCGGACGCTTTGCCGAGGTAACGGCCTCTGACGAACTCAGCAGCAACGGCTTCTCGATTGTGTTGGGTACGGGATACGACTTCAGGATCACCGACCGCCTATGGACCGCCCCATACGTGAACCTGATCATCGCACCGTCGCAGGAAGGCACTCGAAACCGAATTGGCCTCACAACCGATATCAGCCAGATTATGCTGCAACTCGGGGCCAAGCTCAGCTATCACTAGGGTAGGAGGGAAGAAGGGGAAGGAGGGGAAGAAGAGAAAGCATGGGCGGAGCCATTGCCTACCAGCCGGCACTCCTTTAGTGGACGGGTAGGCCTACATGGAGGTGATCCTCAGTGCCTCGGTGACGTAGTGTGCTGAAGCCCATGGCTCGGAAGTAGCCCTCGACCATCCAGTTGCGCCACCAACTTTCTCCCCTCGTTCGCAGGTCCACCGCGTGTACGTACCCATCGCTCTGCTCGTAGTGCATCGACTCCCGATTCTCGGGCAAGCCCATGTGGGCGTAGTCCCCCGCTGACCGGGCCACGTCTGTCACGACCATATCCCGATCAACCAGTATCACGGTACTCACAGCGACCCTGAGGATGGGATGTAGCGACCGGTAGTAGGCTCGCACCTCGGTGCCCTTGGCGTTTACGCCCGATAGGTACAGCAACGCGTATGCGCAGTACGCTAGCACTAGCGGCAGCACCACACGTGTCCCTAGCCATTTTGCGCGCGCACCGGAGTGCAGCTTCCTGGAAATCCACACTGCGCAGCAGGTGAGCAAAATCGTCGTTGCCAGGGCACCGCCACCCAAGGCCAACCAGGTTGGCACTGCACGAACCGCGTACAGGTACATCGAGGCCCGAATGAGCACCACGAAGGGGAGTACAACAACAATGACTAGGCCAAGACAGGTGAGAAATATCCGTGTGCTCCACGATCGCCCGCGCGACCGAGGATGCGCAGCCTCCAGATCAATGGCCGGAAGCTCTATCTTCCTGATATCAAAAGCGTTATCCCTTGCCACACTGTCAATTACGAACCGATGCCAGCAGCAGTTTCATCTCCCGAGCGACCCTATCTCTCTTCATTCACCGGTCCACCATTGTACATTGCGGGTCGCCGAAACCGGCCGGCCATCCCACGTGGGGCAGCCCGCCGGCGTTCAGTCTCGAGATATGGGGGAGTCCTAGATGAAAAAAGGCCGGGTCTTGGCTGCAATCGTGAGCGTGGCCGCGCTCGTCGCGATTCTGGTGTACGGCAGCATGGGAACGGTGCAGGCCGAGTGCGAATTGTGTGTGGAATTCAATGGCCGCACCGAGTGTCGTCGTGGGTCAGGAACAGACCATGAGGAAGCCCAGCAAGCTGCTCAGAAGGCGGCCTGCGCAGTGATGTCATCTGGCATGGCTGAGTCGGTCAACTGTCAGAGAGTGCCACCCACCAACGTTCGCTGCGGGGATTAGGAGGATTCGCGGACCGCGAGTGCGTCCCTCACGTGCTGGACGAGGGCCAACGGATGAATCGGCTTGGACACGATATCCGAGACTCCGAGTTCAGCCGAACGCTCCTGCCCTGCTCCCTCTACCGTGTCGGTCAACAGCACCACTGATACGTCAGAGTCGATCGACCGGAGTTGCTGGATGGTTGTAGCCGCATCCATCTCCTTGTCGCCTTCTCCCAGCAGTACAGCACCCACCCCGGCACTCTCGGACTTGTAGACCTCGATAGCCGCCGTACTGGTTCTCGCGGTCAGGACCGTAATGCCGGCCCGTTCCAAGACCTCTCTGACCTCGACCAAGACCCTCTTGTCATTGTCCACGACTAGCACACCAGTCTTGGATTCCTTGCCGGGATCATCGGCCTCGCTCGACTCTCCATGGGGTTCCCAACCCTCGTCACTCAACGGCCGGATGATGCACTGATAGCCCAAGATATTCGCGTCACCGTCGTGCCTCAGGGTAGCCGTGAGCAGACCGTGGAAGTGCCGCCCACTCTTGGTGCGGAACTCGACGCTCATATCCCTTACCGACCCTGACTCGTCCACACCACGCTGGAAGGTTCGGATATCGTCCGGCCGCACGTAGAGTCGTCGCGCCTCTAGTTCCAAAAACTCTGCCCTGGTGTACCCGAACAGGTCCACTGCGGCGTCGTTTGCGTCGGCAACCGAACCATCACGCTCGGATAGGTAGATCGCGTCACGCGACAGCTCGAACAGACTGCGGAACTTGTCCTCGCTCTCTCGCAATGCTTGCTGGGTCCGACGTCTCTCTTTGATGTCTCGCGCCACGACCAGCACATAGGTCTTGTCGCCAAACGACCGCCGGTTGATGGCAACCTCCACCGGGAACGAAGTGCCGTTGCGGCGCCGGTGGCTTCCCTCACTGAACACCTTGGGCCGGTGACTGCCGCGGGTGTTGGTCACATGCTCAGGAACACCGTTGGGACTCTCCAGCGGGAATTCGAGATCCAAGTCACTTATCCCCAACGTCAGCAGCTTGTCTTTGCGGAACCCGAGCCAGCGACAAGCAGTCTCGTTCGCATCGATAAACCGACCGGTGTCCGGGTCGGTAATGAAGATCGCCTCGCCTGCCTGGCCCATGATTGCCCGGAACCGGTCAAGCTCCTCCTGGCCACTCTCGTTCTGGGACAACTCTTGCCGCAGCTGGTCCAACTCACCCGAGACCGTTTCGTATTCCGACTTCAGTCGGTCCCGCTCTCGCTGCAACCCTGCCTGGGCACCCTTCCAGCTCGACACGTCACGCGCGATGATGGTGGCGGACACCACCTTGCCCTCACGCTTGTTGGCGGCCACACGGCATTGGTACCAGGCACCTTCCGCGAACGGCTCCACGCCCTGGCACTCATATCCTTGCGGCTCCCCCGTGGCGAACACGTGCTCCAGCGATTTGACCACCGAGTCGTGCTGCTCCTGCGCGGTGTAGCCCAAGACCGAGGTTCCGGGCGCCCCTTCAGCCAGACCCGATATGGTACGATTCAGATAGAGGATCGTCCCGTCCTGCTTCACGATGAAGACGATGTCGGCCGAGTAGCGCTCTGTCCCAGTCGATTCCTCTTTGGCTGGGGAAGTCACCGACTGCTCCCCACCCCCAGGCACCTGGCTCTCAAAACGAGCCTCGTTGCCGCGGGCCGGCAGACCGGAAACCCAACTACCCTTGCTCTTTTCGTCCACTAACCGCTCCCTCATACGTGAACCCGTGCCGGGCAGAGCCCGGGATAAAGTGCGTTCCGTTCTCTCATCAAGCCAGTGTCACCCCCGTCCAACTTCACAACCAAGTGCAAGACCCATGCCCCCACCTGAGGCCCTAAGTCATTGGAATAACAGGGTTTCAGTCTGTCCGCCTGAGAAAGAGTCTCAGGCAATCCTCGCGTCCCATTGCAATCCGCGACAGTCCGTCGCCCCCGCTCAAAGAATGACCCTACCTTTCGTGCAGGCCCAATTCTCCCAGAACCGTAGGTAGTAGGAGTAGGTCCGGTTCTGAGGCACCTTGCGCCAAGAATGATCCAGGTTCTCCGTGGGTGACAGAATGAGAACCCCCTTCATGAAGCTGTTGTGGCTCACAACGTTCACATCCTGTCGACAGAAAGGACAGGTGTAGTCCTTGGCATCAGGCCGGACCCACCATATGTAGGGCGCCCGGGCACAGTCCGGCCACTCCTCGCACCCGTGAACCGTGGGGCGGTACTGTTCCGTTTCCCCGTCCACCGACTGCCACAATCCACAGAGCCGGCATGCCCGATACTTGATCCCGGGATCGGCCGCACGGGGACCGTAGAACCCGGTCTTGCCACACTTGGGACACGGTTGCGGATCGGCCCGCTCGACAAACAGCTGGTACGACTCGTCCTCCCAATCCTGCATGGTGTATTCGAGCGTTGCGACGTTGATAGCATCCGTTTGAGTCACATTCATCCCCTTCGAACTTCGCCGGCCAAGCCAAAACCTGGAGGGTGCCTGCTCCCCGGACCGGGCCGGGGAATCCCACGCTCACAACATATGGACTGGGGGGCGCAACGGCGCTGAGAGGAAGGTCACAAAAAGCCAGACGTGTAGACGTGTAGACCTGCAGTCGGTGTTGCCCGGCTGCGCGGAGTAGAAGTGTGAGTGGGCGGGTGGGTGGCTGTGTGTCAGATCAGCGGGTTTCGCTAATGCTGGCGCGGGTGCCAGTTGGTGTTCTTGGCAGCCTGCGCTAGGGACAGCAGAAACGCCGTGGCCACAGCGATGCCCAAGCTCACACCCCAATTGACACTCCCCTGCCCGTTCCAGAACAGATTCCACACAAAGATACCCGGCACGATCGCGAGAAGCGCCAATACGAACGTCACACAAGCTGAACAAATGATTCGCTTACCCATACTCTCCATCGGCGGACACGAGTACGGTCCCAGCATTTACAATACGCAAGCCGGATTAAGGCGGGATTAAGCGCGAGTGAAGGAACTTCATATGTAACTTAGACTTAAAGCCTCCGTGAATTCTCCGTGAAGGCTTCACCCACCATAAAATCAACCCATCTAATTATCAACCCACCTTACCCAAACTCAATCCGACCGGCTCGCGCTCTTCCGCTGGCCAATGACGTCCCTTAGATTCGCTGGCTTCCCGCCGCTAACGGAGGTGGTGGTCATGCTACGGGCCAACTACACCCTCGACACACCGGTGTCGGCGTATTGCGAGCAGTGTGCGGAGGCGGT
The DNA here is from genome assembly GCA_030597435.1 of Gemmatimonadales bacterium. Taxonomy (GTDB): domain Bacteria; phylum Gemmatimonadota; class Gemmatimonadetes; order Gemmatimonadales; family GWC2-71-9. The sequence goes on from JAUVRV010000118.1 coordinate 5,916, forward strand.
CACCCAGGTGTTGCGATGTGGTGACGTGCCACTGGCGTACCGATACGGTGTGTTCATCTTGCAGACCGGGTTATGCTCCGGTTGCAGCCGCCGCCGAGTGAGCGGCGAACGATCCCCTCTGCCGCAGACGGAGCTAGCCTGACGGCCGGTGGTATGCAAAACAGGCCACCAAACAGGTGGCCCGCATCATGTTCGATCTCACAAAACGCTCTAAGTAACCTACAGCAACCCTCTATTTTACAATAATATACAGAATATCCACATCGATGTGGACAGCGGCCGTTCTAGAAGCGGGGAGCTTTGTACCCACCCGAGTTCGACCCTCCATCTGGATCAAAATACGTCTCTTCCCACGCCACTTCGTACAATCCGTTACAGCCGTCGCACCTCAGGATCTGGGGTCGGCCCATCGGGAGTTGGCGCATGGAGCACTGGGGACACACCGCGTAGCCTCTCGCCCAGCGAGCGGGGATCACGGCGGCGTTGCTGGCGTGGGCCACGATCGTCCATCTCGTGGGCTGAGTAGCCACGATATCAAACGTATCCCGTGAGAAGGTGCGCTCCTGGCCGTGTACTGCCAGCGAGATCTCGAACTGTCCCACCGACACCGTGTCGTACCAAGCGCCGCGCCGTATTCCGCAGTCTACGTCTTCACGTAACCGCGCCCAACAAGCTGTTGGCATCTCCGTACCCCTCCAACATGGACTCTGCCGCAACGTTGAACTTGCGTGCGGCCGTCCGTCAGTGTTCTGGATCACATCGGAGCGAGACGCGCTGCCGGCCGGAAGCAGTATCTTTGGGGTACAAAACGTGACGACTTCCCGTAGGCGAGGTACCATCATGTCCCGGACAACAAGTCGTACTCTGGCCGCAGTATTGAATCTCTCCCTGGTGGGCTCTCTTGCTTGCGCAGGAACCCGAAGCCCGGACGATATCGCTCCCACGATCCGGGTTGGCATGTACGACCTCGAGGTGCCGACCCTGGCGATGGAAGCTTTCCTCGTAGTGAACGAGCCAACCGAGGCGTACGTCCGTGACACTCTCTGGGTGCATCACGGAGATGTGTTCGAGTGTTCCCCGCTATTGCGTCGCGGCCGCAGCGATTGTGGCGGATTCACCCTGCGGCTTACTGACTCGAGTATCATAGCAACGTATCGCGACTGCCAGTCCCGCGAAACGGGGGTGACCAGGACCATACGCGATGCCACCACCGGTGAGGTACGGGACGAAACGACCTTCAAGCAGACCACAGACTGCTGGGATGTGGACGTGAAGGTGACCAAGAGAACGCCTGGAGGTGGTTAGTGCGTAGCTTGGGTCGTGATACGACCTAAGGATCCTCTTAGGGAAATCGGGCCAAGAAGAAGGGCCGGCGTTGACCGGCCCGTTCTTGCTCAGTGCGTCACAGGTGCCGGGATCCTAGATCTTGCCGGCATTCCTCAGCACGTCCAGGAGTCGGACCTTGTACGCGGCGCCGTCCGGCGCAAGCACGAGTGGCGTTCGCCTGCGGGTAAAGGCAGTTTGAAGTTCCCCCGAAAAAGTGGACACACAGTTAGGTCCGGTTCATCATTGGACGAGGAGGTGTGTTCATGTCAGCAACGAGACGGCGGTTCAGTC
>JAUVRV010000140.1 GCA_030597435.1 Gemmatimonadales bacterium
ACAAGGGCGTCGGAAAACTCACGCTCCGCATAGGCCTTATCACCCAGGGCCTCGTGTTCGGCAGCGGTACCGACACAACCTGCCAGCGCTAGTACGGCACTGATAAAAGCGAGAGAGTGTCGCAAGCTAGCCTTCCGCTCCTCGTGCGAGCATGGCGAGGTAGGCATTGGCCCGCACATCGTCGGGGTCCTGGTCCGCCAGTTGCTCCCACGCGCGGCGGGCGCTGGCGGCATCTCCCGAAACGTAGCAGGCGAGGCCGTAGGAGAGCTTCACATCGGCGGAAGCAGGCCGCGCCTGGAGCACCCGTTGCAGCTCCTCGCGGGCCTCGAGCGACCGTCCGGCCTCGAGCAGGAGCCGAGCCAGTCTGTAGCGCAGGTCGTGGTAAGCAGGACCGAGGCGGAGCGCCGCCTGGTACTCCTCTATTGCCTGGTTCAGGGCTGCGGCCTCCACGTACGCCTCACCCAACTCTGCATGGAGGTTGGCCAGTTTGGCAGCGTGGTGAGCCTGAACGCCACCGCGGTCACCTCCACCCCACTCACGTGCCGCAGCGAAAGCCGTTTCCGCCTCCTCAGCTCTACCGAGGTCGCTGAGGACTATGCCACGGTGGATATGGGCCTCCACATACCGCGGATTCAGCTCGAGCGCCCGGCCGAACGACTCAAGTGCTGTGTCTGAGCGACCCACCATATGGTAGGCGAGACCCAGCAGTTGGTGCGCATCGGCAAATGCGCGGCCACTCTCGATCAGGTCTTCCAGCAGGTGGATGGAGCCAAAGTAGTCTCCCAGCTCGAAGCGCTCTTTGGCCCGTTCAAGCAGCCTATGGGGACTTATGTCCATGAGTCACCTTGTACCAGTCCACGAAGTCAACAATGCCATCCTCAATATCTACTTGAGGATCGTAGCCAAGTAAACGTCGCGCCTTGGATATGTCCGCGTACGTCCGGGTCACGTCGCCCGGCTGAGCGGGCAACCGCTCGATCTTCGGGTCAACGCCCAGGGCTGATGCTATCAGTTGAATCAGCCGGTCCAGCTTGACGGTATCGGATTCACCCAGATTGATGATCTCGAGAGCCGGCTCGGTTGAGTCCGTCCATTCGACGGCCGCGAGTACGCCCCGGAGGATATCGTCAACGTGGGTGTAGTCGCGTTCGGTAGAGCCGTCACCATATTGTTGGATCGTCGAGCCGGCTGCCAGCAGGCGAGTGAACTTGTGGATTGCTAGGTCGGGGCGTTGCCTGTGCCCGTACACGGTGAAGAAACGGAGGGCGGCGATACGCAAGCCGTATAGGTGCGTGTACACCTGACAGAGAAGCTCACCACCTCGCTTCGTGGCGGCGTAGGGAGAGATAGGAGTCAGGGCCAGGGCATCTTCTGAAAACGGAACCTCCGTGGAATCACCGTAGACAGAGGACGAGGATCCGAACACGAAACGACGTACGTTGGCTTGACGACAACCCTCGAGCAATCGGACCGTTCCCTCGAGATTGACGGAAGCATAGAGCACCGGGTCCTCAATGGACGGACGCACACCAGCTCTCGCGGCAAGATGGATGACTGCGTCTACACCTTTGAGTGTTTGGCGAACGTCCTGCTCGTTTCGGATATCGCCTTCCAGAAAAGAGAAGCCTCTCCGTGAGATCAGCTGGCCAAGGCATTCCTCCTTGATGCTGCGTTCGTAAAACGGATCGAAATTGTCGATTCCGACTACTTCATGGCCACGATCGAGTAAGGCGCTGCATGTGTGGCCGCCGATGAAACCGGCGGCGCCGGTTACCAATATTCGCTCTTTCAATGTTGGAGGCTCGTTTTGAAGTACTCGATGGTTCTCTTCAATCCGTCTTGCAGAGATATCCAGGGCTCCCATCCGAGGTCGGCCTTCGCCTTGGCGATGTCAGGACAACGCACCTGCGGATCTTCCACAGGCAACTCCCGGTATTCGATTGGGGATCGCGAGTCCGTCAACTGGAGAACAAGCTCAGCTAGCTCCCCCACGGTCACCTCAGTGGGATTGCCGATGTTGGTGGGATCTGAACCACCCTGCTGAAACAACCGCATCAAACCTTCTATCTGATCGTCCACATAGCAGAAAGACCGTGTCTGCGATCCGTCACCGTAGACAGTGATCGGCTCCCCGGTGAGCGCTTGCACGATGAAGTTGGAGACGACGCGACCGTCGTCCGGCCTCATTCTAGGCCCGTACGTATTGAAGATCCGCGCAATCCGGGTCTCGATACCGTTGTGCCGGTGGTAGGCCGTGGTCAGAGCCTCTGCAAATCGTTTGGCTTCGTCGTATACCCCCCTGGGCCCGACCGGGTTCACGTGCCCCCAGTATGATTCAGGCTGGGGATGAACTTGAGGGTCGCCGTACGCCTCAGAGGTGCTCGATAGAAAGAACCTGGCACCTTTGGCCATTGCCAGTCCGAGAGCGTTGTGTGTACCCAAGGAGCCAACCTTCAATGTCTCGATTGGGAGCTTGAGGTAATCCGCAGGGCTGGTGGGCGAAGCAAAATGAAATACGGCATCAACGGCACCTGGCACCGATATGAAGGTAGTGACGTCGTGCTGTACCAGCGTGAAGGAAGGGGCGCCGTCCAGCTGTGCGAGGTTGGCTGCCGCACCGGTAATCATGTTGTCCATTCCAAGCACCGTGTAGCCATCAGCTACCAGGCGGTCACACAAATGAGATCCGAGAAAACCCGCGGCCCCCGTAACGAGAGCCCTCAACCGCTCCCCCGGCCGATGCCCACGTACTCGAACCCCCTCTCTTTCATCCTGGCTGGATCGTACAGATTGCGCCCATCTACTATGATCGGTTGCTCGAGCAAGGATTTCATGCGGTCGAAATCAGGGTTCCTGAATGACATCCACTCTGTGGCAATGACCAGGGCATCCGAGCCTGACAGGGCGTCGTACGCATTGTCGATATATTCTATCTGATCGCCGAACACCGCTGCTGCAGTCTCCATCGCCTTGGGATCGTGGGCTCGCACCCTAGAACCTGCCTTGAGCAAGCTCTTGATCAGTTGAATCGACGGGCTCTCGCGCATATCGTCGGTCTGTGCCTTGAACGCTAGTCCCCACACGGCGATCGTCTTGCCGGCCAGCTCATCACCGATGGCTCCCTGCAGCTTCCGGAACAGGACGCCCTTCTGCCGCTCATTGGCGTCCTGGACTGCCCTCACAACATCGAGTGCCACGCCATGTTCGTCTGCGGTCTTGGCCAGTGCCCGCACGTCCTTCGGAAAACAGGAACCACCGTAACCCGGCCCCGGAAACAGGAAGTGCTTGCCAATCCGTGGATCACTACCGATCCCTTTTCGCACGAAGTTCACATCCGCACCCACCTTCTCACACAGCTCGGCAATCTGATTCATGAATGAGATGCGGGTTGCCAACATCGCATTGGCAGCGTACTTGGTTAGTTCCGCCGAGGTCACATCCATCACGATAAGTCGATTGCTCGTACGCATCAACGGTGCGTACAGCTCTCGCAGGATGGCGGCGGCTTCCTCCGAGTCTACACCGACTATCACGCGATCGGGCTTCATGAAATCTTCGACTGCCGCACCTTCCTTGAGAAACTCCGGATTTGAGCAAACATGAAACTCTGTTGCCGTGCGCTCCGCAATTGTACGTCTCACTTGCCTCGCAGTACCAACAGGAACTGTGCTCTTGGTGGCAACGATCTTGGTATCGTTCATATGATCGCCGATTGTGCGTGCCACATCGAGAACGTGCTGCAAATCGGCTGATCCATCTTCATCCGGTGGAGTGCCAACCGCGATGAAGACAATACTGGCAAACTCGACGGCGGCACCTACGTCCGACGAGAACTGGAGGCGACCTTCGGTTTGGTTCTTTGCGATCAGCGGCTCGAGACCGGGCTCGTAGATCGGCACATCGTTGTTCTCGAGTCGTGCAATCTTGAGTTCATCAACGTCCGCACATACCACATCGTTGCCGGCCTCGGCGAAACAGGCGCCCGCAACAAGGCCAACATACCCCGAGCCCACTACCGCGACGTTCACGTCTGCCTCCTCCGATTGAGCGCGTTACGTGTGTCCACAACTCTTGGCGCATGAGCCCGCAACTGTTCGTAGTCTATTGAAGAGTGATCGGTGACGATGACTACGCAGTCAGAAGCCTGCAACTTCTCGGGTGACAGGTCGATCGACTTCAACTCCGATCCGTCTGCGACCAGCACCGGAACGTACGGGTCGTGATAGCTCACCTTTGCCCCCTGCTGCTCTAGGAGGCGAATGATGTCCAACGCAGGGCTCTCCCGTACGTCGTCGATATCCGGCTTGTACGCAACACCCACTATCAGCACACTCGATCCACGCAGTGCCTTGGCGTCTTCATTCAAGCCTTCGGCGACTTTACGCACCCAGAACGCGGGCATCTCAGCATTGACCTCACTGGCGACATCGATGAAGCGGGTGCGGTAATTGAGTCCGCGCATCTTCCAGGCTAGATAGTGCGGGTCGATGGGAATGCAGTGCCCGCCCAAACCTGGGCCCGGCGTGAACTTCATGAAGCCGAACGGCTTGGTAGCAGCTGCCTCGATCACCTCCCAAACGTCTACGCCCAGCTTGTCACACACGATCGCCATCTCGTTGACAAGGCCGATGTTGATGCTGCGGAACGTGTTCTCGAGTAGCTTTACAAGTTCGGCAGCTTCGGGCGACGAGACCGGAACGAGGGTGTCAAACACAGGTCCATAGAGAGCAAGCATGACTTCGCTGCACGCATCGGTGACTCCTCCTATCACTTTCGGCGTATTGCGAGTCTGCCACGTCGGGTTCCCCGGATCTACCCGTTCCGGACTGAAGGCAAGGAACACATCCTCGCCAACCTTGAGGCCGCCCGCCTCAATCTTGGGTAGCAACAGCTCCCGCGTGGTCCCGGGATATGTGGTGCTCTCGAGTATGACGACCTGACCCGCACGGATTGTCCGCGCCACCGATTCGGCTGAGGCGATGACGTACGACACGTCAGGGTCTTTGGTCTTGGAGAGCGGGGTGGGTACGCAGATGCTGATCGCGTCCACCTCGGACAGGCGGTCCATAGCAGTGGTTGCTTCAACCAGACCTGACTTGACCAGCTTGGCTAGCTGTTCGGTGGGTACATCCTGAATATGTGAGACACCGTCATTCACCCCTTTGACTACTCTCTCACTAACATCAAAACCAAGCACCTTGTAGCCCGCTTCAGCCAACTCGACCACAAGAGGTAGTCCTACATATCCCAAACCGACGACACCAAACAGGGCCGAGCGGTCTTGGGACTTCGCGATGAGATCGGATTTCGTGCTCATACGACCAGACAGTTAAGAGGATGTAAGGTCCACGGTCACACCACCCGCAGCGAGGGATTCAGATGCGGCTTCAAGCACACGCACAACGGCAACCCCATTGGATGCCGGTGTTCTCGAAAGCTCCTTACCTGCCGCAACAGCAAGGAAGTGACGCAGCTCTGCAGCCAACGGTTCTGCATTCGGTATTCGTGGAATCGCAATGTCGCCCTCACGGATAGAAAGGCTCTCCCCGAACGACTGGTAATCGGGTGGACGATCTACTCCCTTGTCGTAGATCTTCAGCTTTTCCCGGCTCTGCATGTCGTCGAAAACAACCATTTTTTCCGAGCCAACCACCGTGAGTCGGCGCTCCTTGTGTGGATCCAGCCACGACATCTGCACGTGCGCCATGACACCTGAAGCGAACTCCATGTTCATGAACACGACGTCTTCGATTCCCGGCTGCAGATAGCTCTTACCTTGTGCGGTGACACGCACCGGTGTGTCACCTAGCAACTCGAGTGCCACCGCGACGTCGTGGGGCCCAAAGCTCCACAGCGCGTTCTCGTCAGGACGGACCTGACCCAGGTTCACCCTTTGGCTGTACAGGTAGTACAGATCTCCCAATTCCCTGTCGTCAATCAACTGCTTCAGTTTCTCGACCGCGGAGTGAAACAGGAGCAGGTGTCCGGTTACCACCGGCACTCCCTTGGCCTCCGACGCTGCGGCAACCGACTCTGCGTCGCGGACCGAGAGCGCAAATGGCTTTTCCACCAAGACCGGCATCCCCCGCTCGATCGCCTCGAGCGCGAGTTGGGCGTGGCTGGTGGCCGGTGTCGCTATGACGACCGCTTCGGCCCGGTCCAGGGCCTCAGAATGGTCCGCCGTGACATGGACACCGGGGTACTGGCGCCGCACTGCTTCACGACGCGCCTCACTGAGATCACACACGGCGACCAGTTCGGCCTCGGGCAGAGTGGCCAGATTCCGCACGTGGTTGCGCCCCCAACTCCCTGCCCCTATTGCCGCAACGCGAATCTTGCTCACGTGTGGAACTCCCCGATCGTGTCGATCACGATCTGTTGTTGGTCGCTAGGCAGTTCGGGATAGACGGGAAGTGACAACACCTCATCGCAAGCCCGGTCTGTCTCAGGAAGCTGTCCCTCCTTGTACCCGAGGTGCTCGAAACAGGGCTGCAAGTGAAGGGCCTTGGGATAGTACACGGCGGAACCAATGCCACGCTCATTGAGGAATGAGCGAAGCTCGTCCCGCCGACTCGTGCGGATGGTGTACTGGTTGTAAACATGCTCGTTTGCAGGATCAGTGCGCGGAACAGTGACTGTGGAGATACCGGCTAGGCCGTCGGCATAGATCTCAGCGTGGTTCCTGCGCGCCGCATTCCACTGATCCAATTTGGGAAGCTTGGCCAACAGGATTGCCGCTTGCAGCGTGTCCAAACGGCTGTTGGTGCCGATCTCCTCGTGCTGGTACTGCTTGGCACCACCGTGCGTACGCAGCCTAGCCAGACGCTGGGCGAGATCGACGTCCTGAGTAGTCATAATCCCCCCGTCACCCCAACCACCGAGGTTCTTGCTGGGGAAAAACGAGAAGGC
>JAUVRV010000060.1 GCA_030597435.1 Gemmatimonadales bacterium
GCGGGGCCGGCAGCGTGCCGGCCCCCGTGCAACGTACTTCAACTACTCGAGTCGACCGAATACTAGCGGCGCTTGGCCCTTCCGGTCTTCTTCTTTGCCGTCTTTCTCTTCGTAGCCTTTCTCCTAACGGCCTTCTTCTTCTTGGCTACTTTCCTCTTTGTAGCCTTCTTCCTCTTGGCTACCTTCCTCTTCGCAGCCTTCTTCTTCTTGGCTACTTTCCTCTTTGTAGCCTTCTTCCTCTTGGCTACCTTCCTCTTCGTAGCCTTCTTCCTCTTGGCTACCTTCCTCTTTGTGGCCTTGCGCTTTGTGGCCTTGCGCTTTGTGGCCTTGCGTTTCGGTGCCTTGCGCTTAGCAGTCTTGCGCTTGGCGGCCTTACGCTTTGTGGCCTTTCGCCTGGCTACCATACTGTCCTCCTGTTGAATGTCACACCCGCCCTACCGGCGAGCGTCTACCACGAGCGGCGGCCATCGCCACTCGCTGCCTACTTCACTTCGCTGCTCTCACAAGTACATCGCCTGTCAGCGTGAATCCCGCTTCGCTATACTGCATCTGACACCGATGTAAAGTGAAAGTCCTGCACGACCAGCGGTGGAACCACAACCGGGGCACCGATACCGCCCGCCTCCGACGCGACTATTCGTACGGCTGTACCGATTGCCTCCACCTTGTTCAGCATCGACATGAGACCTTCATTGAAGCGCAGGTTCTTGACCGGTCGAGTAACCTGCCCGCCTTCGATGAGGAACGTCCCATCACGTGTCATTCCCGTATACAGCAGCCTACGTTGATCAACCGGCCTAATGTACCAGAAACGTGTGACTAGGATTCCTCTCTCCACTGTACCAATCAGGTCGGCGGTCGTACCGTCCCCACCAGTGAGCTTCATCCCACCACCGACCGCAACGGGATCGCGTGATTGCTGCTGCGCCCAGTATCTGCTGTAAGCAAGATTCGTCAACACTCCATCTTCGATCCACACGGTCCGCGACAGAGGCCACCCATCGCTCGCAGAGGGACACGTCAGAAGATCTGGATCAGCCGGGTCTGACAGCAGCGTTAGGCGCTCATCCATCACCACTTCACCGGCTTTGTTGCCGCCTCCAGGCTGCGAGAAGAAGGAACGGCCTTCATCAGCAACTCGGGCATCGAATGCGGTCCGCATGAGTGAGATCAGGTTGCCTACTGCGGTCGGCTCCAGGACCACCGTGAAGGGGCCGGGGGCTATCTCCTCCGCATCCTGACTCGCCCGTGTCTTATCGATGGCCTGAGCTGCCAGATCTGCAGGCGAGACCATGGACATCCAGTCGCTATGGGTCGTCCCCGCCCAACCAGAACCGGTGCCATCGGGAGTCCGTATCGTGGTAGTGTAGGAAGCCGCTGTTGAGTTGTGATACGCAAACAGGCCATTTGTATTCGCCACCGCTCGAGATCCGACAGTCCGGTCCAAGAAGCCCGCTGCCACCAGATCCGCTGCTGCAGCAGGTTCGGTAACGGCGAGAATGACATCCGCACGGCGTTCGGCATCCAACTCTTCGGTCGCTGCAAAGAAGGCTTCGTTTTGGACGTATTCCTGTGGTCCCAGCAGCGGTAGGCTTTGCGGATCCTCAGGCGCGATCCGCGCCAGCTCCTCGGAGCGTGAGACAGCCTGTTGGATTGCGGCCGACCCGAGGTCATTCCACCTCACGGAGGCACTACGGTCACCAATCCGGCTGGTCACCCGCGCATCTGCTCGTAACACCTCACCCGATGTGGCTATCTCGTTTCGTGCAAACCTCGTGAATCCGTCCGACCCTGACGACACGGTGACTGCAGCTGCATCCGCAGTACTCCGCGCCAGGATCTGGTCGCACAAGTCTCGGGCTTCGGCCTCGGTGAAGTAGTCTGCCATACGATTCAGAGATCAGCTTGCCGTGTTGGTGACTTCGACCTGACGAAATCGTGCCGGTGGACACCCATGGCTCGTGGCATGGGCCTGAGCCGGTTGGCCTTTCAAGTCTCCGGTGGTGCCTCCAATGAAATAGCTCCTCGGGCCTCCCAACATGTCCATCGAATTCCAGAAATCGAGCGTCCTTCCCTTATATGCCACATCCTTCAGCATTCGCCCAACCTGGCCACCACTAACTTCATAGAACACCTGGCCACCGAATTGGAAGTTGGAGCGCTGCTGATCAATGCTATAGGAGCCATGGCCTGTAACCAGAATTCCTCTGTCTGTCGCCGCGATTAGATCGTCCAGCACATGATCATCCTCGCCCGGCATTAGGGAGATATTCGGCATGCGCTGAAGCTGGACCGAGTCCCATGAACTAGCTAACGAACAGCCGTGGGACATTGTGACACCGGTTAGTCCCGATATCCATCTCACCTGCTCTCGCGTCGTCTGATAATCCACGAAGATCCCATCCCTCACGATCGCCCAGCTGTCAGCTGGGACCCCCTCATCATCCCACCCCACCGTCGCTAGCGCACCTTCTTGCGTGCGATCGCCGATCACGTTCATGAACTCCGGTCCGTATTGCAGCTTCTCAATCACGTCAGCCGGAGGAGCCAGAAATGATGTTCCGGCGTAGTTGGCCTCGAACCCCAGGGCACGGTCCAGCTCTGTGGCATGTCCGATGGTCTCGTGGATCGTGAGAAAGAGATTCGTCGGGTCTAGTATCAGATCATACGCACCGGGTTCGACCGGCGTCGCCGACAACTTCTCCACTGCTTCCTCAGCCCATTCCAATGCACGCTCTTCTAGATTGGCTGCCTCTACATGCTCATAGCCCAAGCCCATCGGTGCCACCTCAGCCGACGCCCTTGATTGCGAGTTCGTGGAATCTGACGCCACTGCCGTTATTGTCATCTGTGGGACTGTGCGGTATACCGTCTGCTGGATGATGCTTCCCTCCGTCGAAGCAAACGTCGTTCGCTGCCGAACGAAGAGCATCGACGAGTTCACGAACTGCGCACGGTTTACGCTCAGCGCCCTCGCGTTGGCAGCTAATAGCAGATCTATCTTGTCTTCCATGGGAACACGGAAGGGATCTCTCCGTATTGGACTACGCCACATACCGTCGGGATAGGCGTCAACCAGGGCCAACTCTACTGGCGTGCTAACTGCGCGCGCGTTTGCCACAGCTTGATTGACGGCCTGTCCGGCTAAACGTTGGCACTCCTGACGGGTGAGGTGTCTGCTCGCAGCGTAGCCCCAGGCACCCCGGGCCAGAGCTCTTACACCAACTCCGAAGGTCTCGTTGTCACTGATCTCGGTGACCCGGTTCTCACTGGCTGCCACAGACTGATCTCGGATGTTCACTATGCGGACGTCGGCATAGGTCGCACCAGCTGTCCGGGCAGCATCAAGAGCGCTCAAGCAAAGGTCTTTCAGAAAGGTATCCGATTGCTCAACAACTGCGCTTGGTAACACCAAACCACCGCTCCAACCCGATGCTGTTGCTGCAGCACCTGCCAGAGAAGCGCTCTTGATGAAGTCACGACGCGTTGTTGACATCACGGAACTCCCAAAGTGCACATAACGGTGCGAATATTATAGATACCGTTGAAACACGCAATACTTTTCGTAACACCACCACAACAACAACGCGTACCACAAGTGCAAACATCTCCATCGTGATCCACTTGCAGCTTCAGCGAACCGATCGCAAATACGGCAACGGAGACTTGTAATCGAGCCTACGAGCCTCATGTAGCGTTATCAGTGAGATGAATCACACACGAGTAGGGAGCACAAAGAGATGGATTTCAAGATCAAAGACCGATCCGCTCTCGTTTGTGGATCGTCGCAGCGGTTGCTTTTCTTGTTTCGGAACCGGCCGGTTATTTAACGGGTGTGGCGTTACAGGTCGCTGGAGGCCCAGTGAGAAGTGTGACGTGAATGCGCTGTGGTGCCGGGACCCGTGCGGGCCCCGGCTCATTTCGCTCAGTCGTCTTCGAGCGTCGAAAGATCGCCCACCTCCTCACCCCACTCCAATGCACGTAGGTAACGCCTCAGGATCTTGCCTGAACGCGTCTTGGGAAGCTTCTCTGAAAACTCAATCTCCTGCGGCATGGCAAGCGGAGAGAGCTTCTTGCGGATGAAGTTCATTATGTCCAGTTCGAGCTGGTCGGACTTCTCAAAGCCACTGTTCAACATCACGAATGCTTTGACGACCTCCATGTTCACTGCGTCCGGCTTGCCGACAACCGCCGCCTCTGCGACCGCTTCATGCTCGATCAACGCAGATTCTATTTCAAATGGACCGACCAGATGGCCCCCGGTGTTGATCACATCATCATCACGACCGACGAACCAATAGTATCCATCCTGATCGATGCTTGCCCTGTCCCCTGACACGTACCACAGATCAGGATTGGTTCTGAGTTGGTCCGGCTCCGCATCAGTTGGCGCTCCAACGAACTTACTGCGGTAGATATCGGGTTTGTTCCAATACCTGCGGAACATTGACGGCCAGCCCGGTGAGAACGCGATCAGGCCGACCTTGCCAGAGTCACCAACCGGCTCGTGACTCTCGAGATCCAACACCGTTGCCCTGATGCCAGGAAACGGCTTGCCCATAGACCCGGGTTTGATCTTCATGCCCGGATAGTTGGCGATCATGATGGCGCCGGTTTCCGTCTGCCAAAAGGTGTCGTGGAACGGCAAGCCGAGAGCCTTCTCACTCCATACGACCGCCTCCGCGTTGAGTGGCTCCCCTACAGACGCCAGGTGTCTCAGGGACGAGAGATCGAACTGTCTGGTCGGCTCACCAGCTGCCCGCATGAGGGACCGAATTGCGGTTGGCGCCGAGTACCATACGGTAATACGATTGTCCTGAACGAATTGGTACCACCTATTGGCTGTGAATCCGGCATCCAAGACGCATTGCGTGGTACCTAGAACCCAAGGCCCGATTATTCCATAACTGGTCCCTGTTACCCATCCCGGATCCGCAGTACACCAGTACACATCGTCGTCGTTCAGATCCAAGACCCAACTGGTCGTCAGCGCCTGTCCAAAAACAGAACCGTGAACGTGCAGGGCTCCCTTCGGCTGACCCGTTGTCCCGGAAGTGTAGTGAAGCACGGAAGGCGTTTCAGACTCTGCACGGAATGCCGTAAAACTCTCCACTCGCGGAGCAGACTCGACATCAAAAAGAACTTCGCCGTCCTTTAGTTTGCTCTCTGCACCCTCAACGACGACCACGTGCTTGAGCGCCGGCAGTCTATCCCTGATCTTGCGGATTTTCTTGGCGTGCTTCTGAGTTGTCAGAACCGCCGTGGTGCCAGCGTTCCCGAGTCGTACTTCGAGAGACTCATCACCGAAGGCCGAGAAGAGCGGCTGAGCGATTGCACCGAACTTGAGTACTCCCAGGAACGAGAAATACAAGCTGGGAATCTTGTCCATGAAGATGCACACGCGGTCCCCCGGCGAAATCCCCAAATCACCCAACAACTTGGCGAATCCGTTGGAGTAGACGCGGAGATCGTCGAAGGTGTACGAACACTTCCTGTCACCGAAGCCCGCCCAAACCAGGGCTGTCTTTTCTCCCTTGCCCGCGGAACAAACCCTGTCGGAACACATGGCTCCTATGTGGAGAACCTCATCTTCCTTCCAGTTCATTAGTTCCTTCGCAAGATCCCAGCTAAAGCCCTGTTTGCTTTCCTCATATGATATGATGTTGCTCATGTTCTTCTTTCCGTCATTCAGATCTGATTCATTGGCAACTGTGCCAGCCCTAGCGAACCACACTGAGGACCGGGACTCCCCGCCCCACTTGACCAGCTACGACTGTGGGCTCATCGCCACGTAGCGTAAGCCATTCCGAGAACTCCGGAGCCGGTAGGACCTCATCAACAGCCGGGAACCGGCCAGTCCAACTGTGACCCGTATCGAACAACCCGATGAGATCATTGAGTACGGCGGTCGCTACAGGAAGGTCACCACCACCCGAACCAAGGTACACCATTTCCCCGCCGTCCGGTGCGTAGAGTACGACAATGTTGTTCTCCCCCCTCACCATGCCCAGGTGACCCTCCGCGCGGACCGCCATCGGGTGGACCCCCGCGGAGAGCGTACCACATGTCGTGTCCGCCAAAGCCACTAGTTTGATCTTGTAGCCAGCGTCCGGAGCCCTCCGGACCAACTCCTCATCCAGCGCATCGATTCCTACCGTGGCCAACTCCTGGCCCAGATATCGCCGCCCAGTGGCTCGGGTTATCAGCAGCGTCAGCTTCTGTGCGGTATCCCAGCCGGACACATCCAGGGCCGGGTCGGGCTCCGTGAGCTGTCGTTCAGTCACCTCACGGATGGCATCTGGTAGAGTGCTACCCTCCTCTATGAGTTCGAGCGCGACGTTACACGCACTAGAGAGAATTGCTTGAATTCGCCAGACCCTGCCCTGGGTAAGGGGTCGCTGAAGCGCATGGATCAATGGCCAGCCTGCCGCTATGGAATCGTGATACGCCAAACGGACACCGTACTCATACGCGAGTCGATCGAGCAGATCACCGTGCTCACGCAGCAAAACCTTGTTCGGGGTTACAACATGCTTGTGACCGTGTAACGCCCGGGCCAACAGTCCCACAGCGCCTGGTCCACGGGTGAGATCTACAACGACATCGAGATCTTGCCGAGCCACTAACGCATCGGGATCGAACAGGACCTCAATTCCTTCAAAGGCCGAGTCCAGCTTCTTCTCACGATCGATTTCGGCTACGCCCAGCACCTCGATGGATAATCCGTTGCGCTCGATGATCTGTGGGTTGCGCGCCGCGACCAAGCTGACAAACGACGCTGCGACCTTTCCTGCTCCGAGAATACCGACCCTGACCTCATGAACCTGTTGCTCACCTCGGACCTGCGCGCTGTCCACTCGTCCAGATCGAAGATCCTGGATCATATCGCCGATCTGATCGGTGTCGAGCAGGAATGCGTCGTGTCCGTTGGGTGACCGAATCTCCGCATAGCGAACGTCACGCCCGAGGCGCATGAGAACGTCGGCGCCCAACTTGACCTCTGTGGCAGGATACAGGTTGTCAGAGCTGATCCCGATCACGAGAGTGCGACATGTCACCCGGTTGAGGGCACTTACCAGATCACCTCTTCCCTCACTCACATCGTGTAGGTCCATGGCGCGGCTGTAAAGCAGGTAAGTGTACGGGTCGAACCGCTTTGTGATCCGTTTCCCGTGATGTCGCAACCATGACTCGATGTTATACATGCCCCGTTCCTTCAAGGTCGAACTCGGCTT
Organism: Gemmatimonadales bacterium; assembly: GCA_030597435.1. Taxonomy (GTDB): domain Bacteria; phylum Gemmatimonadota; class Gemmatimonadetes; order Gemmatimonadales; family GWC2-71-9. The sequence goes on from JAUVRV010000060.1 coordinate 7,236, forward strand.
CTTGAACCACTCCCGTCCGAACTTCTCCTCGAGTCCTACCGGAGAACGGTAACTCATCATCCCGACTCCACGGGCAACCATCTGGCCGACTCTGGCAACGACCTCATCCTCTGTGATGTCAAGCTCGATGCCTCGCCTTTGCAGCCAGTTGAGACCGATTTGGTACGGCGATGTTCGTAACGGAGCCGCCACCACGACGACGAGGTCCACTATGTCGGGAGCTTCGATTGCCCATTCCCACGCAATCATCGCGCCCATGCTGGGACCTATCACCATTGCAACTTTCTCGACGCCGATGGCTGCGAGAAAGAGCCGCTGCACTTGCATCATGTCACGCGGAGTCAGCAGCGGGAACCTGTCGAGGTAGGGTTTGCCGTCCGGCGCGGGGAATCTGGGACCCGTGGTCCCATAGCACCCCCCAACGAGATTGGGACAAACAACGAAGTGTTTGTCGGTGTCGATCGCCCTCCCCGGACCTATCAGGGGTTCCCACCATCCCATCGGCTGTCCCGCGAACTCTCCCGTAGCGTGACAGTCGGCTGTCATCGGATGGACTATGAGTACGGCATTGTCCCGGGATGCGTTCAGATCGCCCCACGACTCATAACTGACCTGTATGGCGGCTAGTTCACCGCCGTGAACGGCGGTGAACGGTCGCGTCAGGTCCGGCTGGACGACCTTGCCAAGCTCTATGGTGGGCGAACTCCACCATAGGTCACGATGTTCCTGCATGCTCTGACCGAGGGCGTTGCCTCACAGGCCGTACTTCTCGATTATCCGCTTCTTGTCGAGACCAAGGATCCCGTACTTGTCACCAACCCGCTTGAATGCGTCCAGTGCTTTCTGGAGCAACGGGATATCATGGTCAGCCGAGAGCTGAGTACGGATTCGGGCCTGTCCATTTGGCACTACAGGGAAGAAGAAGCCAACTACATAGATGCCATCTTCAAAGAGATCTCGCGCAACGTCCTGACTCAGTTTCGCATTGTAGAGCATGACTGGCACAATCGGGCTGTCGCCTTTCTTGATGACCAGTCCTGCCTCAGTAAGACCTTGCCTCCAGAACCTCGTGTTCTCTTCAAGCTTGTCACGGCGCTCAGTGCTACCGCTCAGAATCTCCAGCACCTTGAGAGCGCCCGCAACTAGAGGGGGTGCCATTGTGTTGCTGAACAGGTAAGGTCTTGCCCGTTGTCTACACAGCTCGACTACCTCACTGCGGCCTGACACACACCCGCCGGCAGCACCACCGAGTGCCTTGCCGAGCGTCGTGGTGATCACATCGATCTTGTCTACAACCCCAAAGTGCTCGTGTGTGCCTCTTCCGGTCTTGCCCATGAACCCCGACGAGTGACTATCGTCGACAAGGACCATGGCATCGTACTTTTCGGCCAGCGCACAGATCTCGTCCAAGGGAGCCAAATCGCCGTCCATACTGAACACGCCATCCGTGACTATCAGACGAACGCGTTTGTCCTGATGTTCTTCGAGTTTCTGCTCGAGGTGCTTCATGTTCGCGTGCTTGTAGGTATCAGTGACCGCCTTACAAAGGCGAATCCCATCAACAATAGACGCATGGACCAACCGGTCTGATATGATCACATCCTCGGGTTCGAGGAACGCTTCAAACACACCTGCGTTGGCGTCCATGCAGCTGGGGAAGAGTATCGTATCTTCCGTTCCCAGAAACTGCGATAGGGCACCCTCCAATTCCCGGTGTATGTCCTGCGTCCCGCAGATAAACCGGACGCTCGATAGCCCATAACCACGATCATCCAAAGCCCTGTGAGCGGCCTGGATGACATCTGGGTGGGACGAGAGACCCAAGTAGTTATTCGCGCAGAGGTTCATAACCGACTTCAATTCGGAACCAGACGGGTACTCCACTTCGATGTTAGCTGACTGCGGTGAGTGGATGTACCGTTCCTCTTTCAACAGTCCCTGCTCGTGCATCACCGACAGCCGCGAGCCGTGGACCTCCCTGATAGCGCTAGAATAGGCCATCTCAAGCGTTCCCCTGATGCCGCTTGACCAGCACTACGATACTCGCAACCGTGTCGAACGCCTCTGCCGAGGCCTCTTCGTCGGGTAGTGATATGCTGTGTTGCTTCTCCAAGAAGCGCTTCAAGCTCACCATGCTGAAGCTGTCAACAATCCCACTCGAAATGAGGGGCGTGTTGATGTCGAGTTCCACATCGTCCTCATCGTCCTCGTCGAGGTACTCACTGCGTATGTATTCCAGAACCGCGTCTTCCATCATTGACTCCTATTGGCAGAAAGCACGAGAATCTACTCTGTTGAGGCACCGATCCATTTGGCGCCACGTAAGTATACTGATCGCCCCTCCCGACGCTACCGGTGATCCGATAGCCAGGTACCGCCGAACGGTCGTCACATAGATGTCCCGTATATAGTAGATAGACTAGGGGTCAGCTCAGCGGCGCATGACTATTGTGAGCGAGTGCTCACAACAAGTGGTTCCCCGGCGAGCGGATTTCAATCTTCGTGCAGCGTTGACGGTCCTGCCGAGGTCTGCACAATGCCAGTTTTCACCCAAGTGTGGGCTCGAGCTTCAAGTGATTTCGCGACATCAGCGCATAACCTCCTTGTTCGCAACAGACTAGCGCCTTCGTAATCCGTAAATTGGGGCTCGCGTTTTTTCCCCTGAAGCCCTATCTTCGGGTGGCCTCGCGCCCGGCTGCACATCGCGGCCATCGCGGGAACCCCATATGTGACCCGCAGCACTGCTGTGGGATAGAAGCAGGTTATTGTTCTCTAGCGTTATGCGCGGCGCTTCAGCGCCGCACCCTCGACAAGAATGAAAGGCCTGGAGCCACTGACGGAGGTTAGGTTGATGCGGAGACTGTCCGGAGTTTTCCTAGCCGTCGTGCTTTGCAGCTTGATCAGCACGCCGGCCTCCGCCCAGCAGGACTCGTGGAAAAACCAATGGTA
>JAUVRV010000238.1 GCA_030597435.1 Gemmatimonadales bacterium
CTGTTGTCCATGTCAGTCACTTCGGGGGACCCGACACCGGAGCCGAATGTGAGGTCGAAGCCAACCTCGCGCGGACCGCGACACTGGGCATAGGACGGAGCTGCGATGTTCGTAGACCCATAGGCCTGGAACAGGTGCTTCATCCAGTTGCCGCCGTAGCCGTGTGAGAACAGTGCCAGAGCCGCAGGACCGTAGAGACCCTTTATCCGCTCGAAGTTCTCGGCGACCTCGTTGAGCGCCGCGTCCCACGAGACCTCCTCAAACTCATCGCTGCCGCGCTTGTTCACCCTAATCAGAGGTCGCTTCAGCCTGTCGGGATCGTACAGCAGTCCAGTTCCGCCGGCCCCCCGAGGGCAGAGACGTCCTCGTGAGAGGGGATCCTTGGGATTCCCCTTGATCTTGGTGACGCGACCGTTCTTGACGTGTGCCAGGATGCCGCACTTCCAGAAACACAGCTCACAGAACGATGGTACCACCCGCTCGCCATTGGTGTCCGGATCCGGCAGTGAATTGCCATATAGGTTGAACCAGTCGGAGGTCAGTCCTCCGAGCGCCGTTGCACCCGCGACCCCCGAACCGATTTGTATGAATTGCCTGCGCTTCATTCAGCCTCCTGCGCCAGAAGCTCGCTGTAGCTGCCCACGAACTGTTCACCCGTCTCGGGATGCACCCACTCGCAGACCGCACCCATGATCTGCTTGGTCACATGGCTGCCAAGTTCCAGCTGTACTTCGGGTCCATTCCGGGTGGCGGTGACCAGTCCCCGCTCGCGTAGTCGCGACAAGTGCCTTGCGGTGGTCGATTGGGGCCAGTTCAGCTCCTCCACCAGTTCCTTCTGCGTCCGGCACCGACCGTCAAACAGTAGACACACGATCTTGAGACGAGACGGATGTGAGAGTGCCTTGAAAATCCCCGCGGCACGTCTGATATCTTGTGGATCTGCTTGCACTTACGCCTCCTGGAGAACCCCTAGCTGCTTATTGGCATATCCGGTTAAGTGGATATCAACGACCAAAAATAAAGGGCTTGTGAAACCTTTCACAAGCAAGATACCCGCACCATTGTTAGGAAATCATGAAGGTCTTGTGAATGTCGAACTGGTTGCCTCAATCGTGATCGGGGTGCCAACCAGGAATGTCGACCAGGCTCCCGGCGACCGCGATGAGTTGATCCTCACCCAGCTCGCCTATCTTGTGCCGGTGTAATGCATCTAGTACATCGGCCAGCTCGGCCACATTGAAGGCGAGGCCAAGCTTGGCACCTTCTTCCACCAGAACCGGGGCTTTCTCAGACCGACCCTTTTCTGCCCGGCGAACCTGTTGCCGCAGTGCTTCGTCCTGTACCAGCCGCTGTAGAAAGTCGGTGGCTGCCTGATTGCTCATGATCCCTCCAGGGATTCAATGCAACACTAAGTGTGGCCTCAGTAGTCCTCCTCACCCCTCGCCTGCCGTGCACCTCGTTTGTAGAACTGGGCCTCTTTGGCGTAATCAACCGTCAAGTCCGATAGCCGAGCCATGTGTTCCCGAGGCATCGGCTCGAACTCGGTCGCGATCGCGATGTTCTCCTCCAGCTGCTGCACGTCATCACATCCGATGATGACGGTGCTCACCGGCTGGGTAAGTACCCAGGTCATCGCATCCTTCATGGACGTGATGCCGCCATCGCGGAACAGCCTTCCCCTTGCGGGAACCTTCATCCCGATCACCCCCATGCCTTTGCTGTTTGCCAGCGGAAGGAGCTTCTCGGCGAAGGGCAGATAGTGCGGATCGGCCGGGTTCAGAGCCATCAGGATCGTATCGAAGTCGAACTCCGAGATTCCCCGGATCAACGGATCCGGATGCGCGTGACCCGTGATACCTACGAAGCGGATGATCCCCTCGTCACGGGCCTGCCGAACGGCCTCGATCGCGCCGCCTTTGCCGAATATCTGGTCCAGATCCTCATCTCGCGAGATGCGGTGTATTTGCCAGCAATCAATGTGATCGGTTTGGAGCAGCTCTAGGCTCTCTTCCAGCAACCTGAGAGATCCGTCCCGCGTACGGTCGTGTGTCTTGGTGGCCAGGTAAACCTCATCGCGCCGAGTGGCCATGACCTCACCGATGTAGGTCTGGCTGATACCGCCACCGTACGCCGCCGCAGTGTCGATGTAGTTGACGCCCAGATCGATCGCCCGGTTGATGATGGCAATCGACTCGTCGTGTGTGCCCTCTTTCTCCAGAGTAGCCTGGCCGCCAAGGCTGAACAATTTGACGCGATGCCCGGTGCGACCGAGGGGACGATCCGGCATTGCGACAGGCGGGTTCTTGGCCATCCCAGGGGAAGCATGGAGCATCATGGCGGCGGCTCCCACTGCTCCTACCTTCACGAAATCGCGGCGGTTCAGTTCATACTCCGTCATGTTGCCTCCAAGATGTGGTATGACAGGCTCCCACGCACCCACTCATCTCCCGATCGAATACGTCAACGCCGTCGTAAACAGCCAATCGTGCGTCTCGACATCCGGCTGCGGCTTGTTGTTGTATTCGTTGCGGGACCCGATCCTGAAGCCGAGCCCTTCGAATATCGTGGTTGTTAGACTCGCATCGGACACGCCACGGTAGTCTGCCCCGTCCTCGAGACTCGGTGTGTAAGCGACCGTCCAGTCGAACACGATCGGGCCGAGTTTCTGCTTGTAACCGCCACCCAAGCCCAGAATGCTAGTGGAGCTGTTGCCGCCCGACGTGTATTCCTCTAGCCGGACACCACCCGATCCATAGAAACGGAGGTCGGTCTTATCCGTCTCAACGACTTGGTAACCGAGTCCGAGGTTGTAGTTCTGACGGAGATCTAGGTCTTGAAACTGATCCCGGTCGTAACCGGCGAAGCCGAACGCGAAGAGTCGCGAGACCAGGAACACATCCAGGCGTAAGGAGCCGTAGTACTTCTCGACGGTCGTCTCCAGATCACCACTCGCCCCCGGTGCGAATTCACGACTCAATCCGCCCTTGATGACCTGCCTGTCCTTCGGGCTCCTGCGCTCGATGTCGAACGAGAACGCCACGCCTCTGGATGTACTGTTCCCGCTGTTGTTCGAAAAACCGAAGGCCACAGTAGCGCCCCAGAACTTCGAGAACGGCTTGAACAGCCCGACCTCCAACGGTCTGAGCGCCGCGAGATTGCCCGGGTCCCCTACGGCGGCCAAGTCAGCCGGAGCGATGGTTCGGCTGGTACCGTCGGTGAGCGTCAACTGTAGCTGATTGCCGGCAGTGGTGACTGTCGCGGCTACTACCGAGCCGTCAGCCAGTCGCACACCTATCGGCTCGGTCGCACTGAAGCTGGAGATGTCCGTTGTGGGGACCTTGATCTCCCCGCCAGCCAGTTTGAAGACCCAGTCACTACCACTGATTGCGGTCAACTCACCCGTCAGCCGGTCTCCGTTGTTCAACACGAGTGTCTGTTGGGCGGCTGCTGTAGAAACGGCGGACAATGCCACCACCAGCATGGCGAATGTGCTTCGCATCACTATCCTCATCCAACCTTCTCCCATATTCCTGATCTACTTGACTGTGATCTTTGTAAGTCACAATTGTAACGGGGGAGCCATAGCGCCGCCATCTTCGTATCTCTGGCGCGATTGCTCCGATCCACAGTCGGCCTGAACGAGGAACCCGCGCTTGCCGGAGATTGCAAAGACAGCTGGCCTCAGATACGTAACTGATTCCGACCCAGGCATTAGGCGTAAGAGAGCGGGTCGCGGCTTCAGTTATCCTGGCTTGGACGGCCGGCCGATTCGCGATCCCGAAGTCCTCAGGCGGATCAAGGGGCTGGTGATACCACCCGCCTGGACGGAGGTGTGGATCTGTCCCACACAAGATGGCCACATCCAGGCAACCGGTCGCGACGCAAGGCACCGCAAGCAGTACCGTTACCACCCACGATACCGCCAGGTGCGCGACGAAACCAAGTTCGACCGCATGTTGGTGTTCAGCGAGTTGCTGCCAGGAATCCGCAACAGAGTGGAACAGGACGTCAAGCGACCGGGGTTACCGCGCGAGAAGGTTCTCGCGACGGTGGTGTGGTTGCTCGAAAAGACGCTGATCAGGGTCGGGAACGACGAGTACGCTAAGGCGAACCGCTCGTTCGGATTGACAACGCTCCGCCGCCGTCACGTAGACGTGTCCGGTTACACCATGAGGTTCGAATTCAGAGGCAAGAGCGGAATCCAACGGTCCGTTTCCATCGTCGAACGACGCATCGCCAACATCGTTCAGCACTGTCAAACACTGCCCGGCCAGGAGCTGTTCAAGTATGTAGACGACGATGGCCGGCGTCTGGACGTCGGTTCGGGTGATATCAACGAATACCTCCGCACGATAAGCGGCCGCGACGTGTCGGCCAAAGATTTTCGCACCTGGGCCGCCACGATGCATGCCGCAACGTTGTTACGCGACATGGGGCCGGCGAACTCCGAACGAGAAGCCAAGAAGAACATCGTCCGTGCGGTCGATACGGTCGCAGAGCGACTCGGCAACACCAGAGCCGTATGCCGCAAGTACTACGTGCACCCCAAGATCATCGAGGCGTACCTGGCCGGTATCGTGGTCCCCAATCCGGCCGAACCGGAGACAACCAAGCGTAAAGGGTTCCGGGCTGCGCTCAGAGCAGATGAGGTAGCGGTGTTGGAGTTTCTGCATTTGCAGAAGACGGAGCAGGGGCAGAAGAGGAAGGAGAACGCTATTGAGAAATCTCCTTCCCCACCTTCCCCTTCTCAATCTCTACTCATACCTCAACGCCTCAATCGGATCTACCTTGCTAGCCCTTCGCGCCGGCAGATAACACGCCGCCAACGCAACCACCGCCAGGAACAGACTCACACCGATCAGGGTTAGCGGATCGTTCGTGCTGATTTCGAAGACCATGCCTTGCAGTACCCGCGACAGAAGCATGGCACCGGCAAGGCCAATAACGGTTGCCACACCAACAAGCATCAATCCGGTCTTGACCACATCCAAAGCGACTTCGTGTCCCTCCGCCCCCAACGCCATTCGGATGCCAAACTCTCGGGTGCGCTGGCTCACCGAGTAAGACATGACGCCGTAGATCCCGATTCCAGCCAACACCAGAGCCAGGACCGCAAATACCACGAGCGAGACCATTGCGAATCTCGCTTGTGACACCGAGTCACCCAGGTACGACTCCATGCTACTCACTCTGTAGATCGGCAGATCGGGATCGATCTCCTGCACCTTGCTCCGCAGGGCGACTGTGTAGCTCAGTGGATCTCCAGTGGTGCGCGCGACGATACTCATGAAGGCGAAATCGGCGAACTGCTGGTTGTGCCAGTAGAACATCGTACGGGGCTCGGTA
>JAUVRV010000268.1 GCA_030597435.1 Gemmatimonadales bacterium
ATTGATTGCCATCCCTGTGCGGCTGGCGCATCCGGGTCCGAATGAACCGGCCAGTACCCCCCCCTGCTGGGGATGAAATGTGTGCATTAGAACGGGCTGCCGCTAGGGGTTGAGAGTGCCTAAACCCTGGAAACATAGAGGTTTAAGCCCAGCTACCGCCCTTGTGCAACAGCTTCCTGCCCTTTCTCGCGAATCTTAGGTCCAGCAAGAGCCGTAGTGAACTTAGCGTTGCTAGGAATTTGTCGTCCCGCACCATGGAGACCTTGTGACAAAGCGATCTCTGGGCGAGTTCGAACAGCTGGTCCTGTTGGCGATCCTAAGGGTTGGCGATGGAGCCTACGTGGTCCCCGTGATCCGTGAGATCGAGGAGCAGACCGGGCGGAGTGTCTCCCACGCAGCGGTCTATATCGCGCTGCGTCGGCTGGAAGAGAAGGGTCAGGTGACGTCGTGTCTGGCGGAGGCTACGGCCGAGCGTGGTGGTCGGGCCAAACGTTACTATCAGGTTGATCCCGCTACTGTTCCCCTCTTACGCCAATCTCGCGACGCCCTGCTGCGAATGTGGGAGGGGTTGGAACCCGCCAATGAGTGACCGGTACCCTCGCGGCTCTGAGCCACTGGATCGCGGTGGGCCGGTTCCACGACTGGCCACCCGTTTTCTCGCGAGTTGCCTGCCACGTTCGGCGACCGAAGAAGTGCTGGGTGATCTGGAAGAGGCATATCGCGGTCACGTAGCTAGCCGAGGTTTTTCCGTCGCGCGTCGCTGGTACTGGAGCCAGGTCGGCCGGTTCATGGCCAGGCTGACATGGAAGCGGTTGACTGATCTGAATTCAGGATACAAACCCAGCACGCGCCAAAGCAGAAATTCTCCGGCAGGATCAGCCGGTCCTCGTAACAGGTCTAGAACAACGGTACGGAGTGCACACCCGATGAGCACGTTCATGCAGGACGTCAGCTACGCCGTGCGTACCCTTTCGAGGGCGCCCGGCTTCACGGTGGTCGTCGTCGCCTTCTTGGCAATCGGCATAGGTGCGAATGTGGCCATGTTCAGCATTGCCGACGCGGTAATGCTCCGATCACTCCCATTCGCGGATGCGGACCAACTGATCCTGGGCAGGACGACCTATGACGGACAGGTTTCATGGAACGTCTCCTCCCCGGACTACTACGACTATAGAGATCAGGTTCAGGCGTTTCAGTCTCTGGCCGCGATTCGGTCTGGTGCGTCTCCGGTCACGGTGACCGGAGGTGACGAACCTGAACGGGTACCTGCTATCCTCGCGAGCGTGAATTTTTTCCCAACCCTCGGTATTGCCCCTCAGTTGGGACGCCAATTCAGCACTGACGAGGCCGAACTCTCCGCACCTTACGTTGCGATCATTAGCCACGGTTATTGGCAAAGGCGATTCGGTGGCGCACCCGACGTGTTGGGAAGAACCCTGGTCGTCGAGGGTGTGCTCAATACCATAGTGGGGGTGATGCCGGCGGGATTCCACTTCTTGTTCGACGTGGACATCTGGAGCCCGATGCGGGACGGTGGCCCCTACACCGGGTATCGCCAATTCCACAACTGGACACTCGTGGGCCGATTGAAAGCTGGAATAACGCCGGAGCAGGCTCAGAGTCAGGTAGATGTCGTTGCCACCCAGCTGCAAGACGCCTACCCTGAGTCGAATGAGAACAAAGGCCTGAACGTGAGCGGGCTGCAAGGTGCGTTGGTGGAGTACTACCGTCCGATGCTGTTGATGCTGATGGCGGCCATTGGTCTCGTGCTATTGATCGCGTGCGGGAACGTTGCCGGTCTGCTGTTAGCTCGTGGTGCGAGCCGCAACACAGAGATGTCGGTGCGAGCCGCCCTCGGGGCTTCGGGAGGGCGTTTGGCCCGCCTGTTGTTGACGGAGAGTGCGCTGATGGCGGTGATGGCGGGTTTGTTGGGAATAGTGCTAGCCATTTGGTTACAGCGACTGATGCTCGGCTTCATCCCCCTCGACTACTTGGGAATCAGTGAGATCGGAGTGTCCGCACCGATGCTGGCATTCGCAACCGCGCTGTCTCTGGTGACAGCTTTGATGTTCGGTGTTGCTCCGGCAATCTCTGGTGCCAAGACGAATCCGTCGGAGAATCTCAAGAGTGGAGCAAGAACCACCGAGACCGGAGGGGCCGCGAAGCTACGCAGCGGACTCGTGATTCTCCAAGTAGCACTCAGCGTGGTGTTGTTGATTGGATCTGGCCTGCTGCTGAGGAGCTTCATACATCTACGGGGAGTCGATCCGGGGTTTCACACCGAAAACCTACTGACGGCTCGAGTTGGTCTTCCCTCTTCGAAATACCAGGACGCTGAATCTCGCATCCAGTTCTACGAGGCACTCCTCCAAGATATCCAGGCCATCCCTGGTGTACGGTCGGTCGGGGCAACCAGCTTGCTGCCGATCAAGGATAGTTACAGCAACATACGTGCGTGGGATCCCGAGAATCCACCGGCCGAATCCAGTGAACGTCGGCTGGCCGAGCATCGGAGAGTGACGCCCGGCTACTTCGACGCCATGGGGATTCCGATTCTCGCGGGCCGCGACGTGGAGCCGACTGACATGGCCGACGCCGAACTCGCACTCATCATCAGTGAGTCGATGGGGGGGGATTTGTTCCCCGATCAGAATCCGGTAGGGCGGCAGGTCGCCCTGGATTGGGGTGGCGCAGAGCCAGCTCTCGTGCGGGTGGTTGGTGTTGCGGGTGATGTCCAGATGACGTCACTCTCGTCTGAAGACCACTGGCAGATGTATTACTCATACAGCCAGTCACCCGTTGGGACCATGAGTCTGGCCATTCGGACTCAAGGTGATCCGGCCGCGTTGACGAGTGCTGTTCGGAGGGCTCTGCGAGCGCGTGACTCTAACGTTCCGCTTGACAATGTCTCGACTATGGAAGCTGCGATATCCGGTTCGGTGTCCGGAGACCGCATCATCATGCTTACCGTCACGCTCTATGCTGCCGTTGCTATGCTTCTTGCTGCAATCGGCCTGTACAGTGTGCTGGCCTTCTATGTCGCACAGCGTATCCATGAGATCGGCATCCGGATGGCTTTAGGAGCGACGGCCGGGAAGGTTGTCCAGCTCGTCTTGCAGCGAGGATTGATTCTGGTGGGTATCGGACTGGGACTCGGGATCGCCGGTGCTTTTGGGGCAACCCGTCTGATCCAACAACAGCTGTTCGATGTCGAGCCAACTGATCCGATGACGTTTGCTAGTGTTGGTGTGTTGTTTGCTCTGGTCGGGATAACGGCTTGTCTCATCCCAGCTTGGCGGGCAGTTCGTCTGGATCCGGTTGAGACTCTGCATGCAGAGTAGCGAATGTCTCCAGGCCGCGAGAACTCCTGGGGTGAGTGACTGATCCACCCACGCCCGGAATGAATACCAGACCAATCGGTATGGTTTGCAAACTGGCGGCGGTTCATGAGTTCTCGTCTGGCGATTGCCAATCCCAAGGTCTATCCTTTTCCTAGATAAAAGCGAACAACTCCCTTAAGCTCACGCGCTAGGAGCGAGTCGATATGTCCATCCCGCTTTGTCGTGCGGAATGTGCTAGGTGCGTCGGATTTGTGTCTCTCGCAATACCGGTGCTCCTCGTGGCGTCCGGTGCTTGCTCCACGGCGCAGGATCCTTTCTCCAGCCCCGAAGCCCGAGACCATGCAGCTGCGATGGGCGCTCACCATCTTTGCTCCGGTGTCTTCGTCGTGGGTCGCGATTACCAGCGTACTGCCGAGCAGGTCTTTGCGGAAGACATCGAGCCGTTTCCCCACTTCAATTGGCAAGACGACTTCGAGTATGAGGTCGATATGGAAGCTCAGACAGCGGGCGTTTGGGGCCCCGACATTGCCAGAAGGACTGCCAAGTACAACGGAGATCAAGGATGCTCCATTCTGGTCCGCGGTGAAACTGATGTCCACTACGAGCCCGTTCCAGTAACACGCAACCTGCCCGATCCAAGTACACAGCCGTGGCCAACAGGGGATGTGGGCGCATACGGCACGTTCCCAGAGGTGAACCAGGCGAGCCTCGACAGCGCTTTCGAGTGGGCGATGGAACAGGAGCAAAACACGAGAGCCCTGGTTGTTGCCTACAAGGGGAACGTCATCGGTGAACGTTTTGCGCCGGGATTCACCAGGAACACTCCACAGATCAGCTGGTCGCAGGGGAAGAGCATAACTGCGGCGCTAATCGGAGTACTGGTTCAACGGGGTCACTTCAGCCTCGATGACCCCGCTCCGGTGCCAGAGTGGCGCGGGGCAGATGACCCACGCAACGAGATCAAGATCAAGCACCTGCTGAGAATGAGCAGCGGACTCGATTTTCTGAATCTGGGTCTTGCTCAACCCAATGCGTGGACCGATGAGAACGAGCACTTCCTTATCTACTTCGATGCCGTCAATGTGTTCGAGCACGCGATAGACCAGCCCGCGGACCTGCCACCGGATTCGCTGTTCAGGTACCGGAACAGCGATCCGCTCACACTTGGCCGGATCGTGCGCCAGACCGTGGAGGCGAATGGGGAGGACTATCTGACCTTTCCCCAACGCGCGCTGTTCGATCGGATCGGTGCCCGCGACTACGTGCTCGAGACTGACCCGTACGGCAACTTCATCATGACCGGATACGATTTCGGGAGTGCATGGAGTTGGCTGCGCTTTGGCTTGCTGCACTTATGGGATGGTGTGTGGCAAGGAGAACGCATATTGCCCGAAGGCTGGGTCGAGTTCATAAGCACTCCCGCACCGGGTGATCCCAATCAAGGGTACGGAGGTCTGTTCTGGCTCAATCGGGGAGGCGCCATGGACCAGGTTCCGGAAGATGCGTTCTGGGCCGCAGGCTTCATGGGGCAGACGACCATGGTGATTCCGTCACGTGATGTGGTGATCGTGCGGTTGGGGCCGAG
>JAUVRV010000290.1 GCA_030597435.1 Gemmatimonadales bacterium
AGTGTGCAGCAACCGACATGGGTGAGGGGATCCTGACGGGCAGCTTAATACGTTGTTGTCTGGAGCGCACGATGTGGCCGCGGATGATTATTTGAGGACGCGGATAAGGCGGCCACGGACGTAACGATCACGGAGATTGTATGGACACGGATTATCGTTCTCAGGCCATCCGAGGCCCTCACCTGACACACCCGAGCAGGCGTGTCCACTAGCGCTAAACCAAGGCAGTTACTGAAACACTCTCGTTAGAAGAGGGTATAACACTCAGAGGAGGAATCCAAAGGATGACGAGACCCCTCCACCTCTGTCTCATCCTGTTTGCTTCGGTAAGCTGTGGTATCCTCACAGGCTCGGAAGAGGACGACTACGCCAGGCTCGGCGAGATGCGTGAGGAAATCCTCTCACTCGTTGCGGATCCAGTATGCCAAGGGATCGAGGATTGCCGGATGATTGGATTTGGAGCAATGGCGTGTGGGGGTCCCAACACCTACTTGGTATACTCTGTTTCGGTGACTGACTCAAGCCACCTTACCAGATTGGTCGAGCAGTACAACTCCCGCGATGATGAACTGAACCGAAAGTATGGGAAGCGATCTCGATGCCTCCTTGCTCCGGTACCAGAACTCGCTGTAGTCGATGGTCGCTGCGTCGGGCAGTACTGACTGACGCCCTAGCCGTGCTCTCCTTCTTCCGAATGCCGTGCTGGCAGAGAGGCCCAGCAATGCCAGAGCAGTGACCCTTGCGGCTCATGCAAGCACGAATTCCTGCTCGCCTTCTCCTGCAAGTGCCGCTACTTCTGCCCGACTTGTCATGCCAAGCGCCTGGCAATGTGGGGTATCTGGCTGGAAGAGACCCTGCTGGCCGAGGTACCGCACCGCCAGGTAGTACTAGCCGTACCCAAGCGGCTCAGGCCCTACTTTCTATACCATCGCTCCCTGCTCGGCGATCTCTCGCTGGTGGCTGCCCGCACCGTAACCGCGTTCATCCGCGCCACCCTGGGCGAGCGTGATCTCTCTGTGGGCATCGTCTCATCGATCCAAACCCACGGCTCCCTGGCCAACTGACATCCCCACCTCCACATGCTTGTGACCGACGGTGGGTTCCGGTCCGACGGTCCCTTCGTCCGCCTGCCGCTGCACGACGTTGCGACGCTCCCCGCAGCGTTCCGCCGTGCCGTGCTCCAGCTGTTCGTCAAGCGCGAGCTCATGGATGTCGAGACAGCGCAGAGCATGCTCGCCTGGCCCCACTCGGGATTCCATGTACACGACGGCGTATGCGTCGCGGCCCACGAGCGCGACTTCGCCGTGCGGCTCGCCCGCTACTGCGCCCGAAATCCGATTGCACTCGGCCGCATGCAGTACGACGAACAACAGAGCGCCATTACCTATCACTCTGACAAGCCTACCGGCCCTACCGCGGGCAGTGAGACTACCGATGCTCTGGAGTTTCTCGCCCGGCTCACCAGCCATATCCCGGATAAGGGACAGGTTCTCCAACGTTACTACGGATTCTATTCCTCACGCCAGAGGGCAAAACGCCGCAAGGCCAACGGCGACGGCATAGAACAGCCGCTCGAAATGGTAGACCCTGAGCCCGAGGCGTTACGCAAGGCAAAACACAGATGGGCGGAATTGCTGCGCAGAATATTCGAAGTCGATCCCCTTACGTGCCCCCGGTGTGGCGAAACGACAATGCGAATCATCTCGTTCATCACCGCGCCCAAGACGATCGACCGCATACTCGAGCACCTGCGACGCACACGAGCAACACGCCGGCGCCCACGCGCTCCGCCGAGACGCTGGAAATCGGCCGCCAAGAAATCGGCCGCCAAGACCACTTCGGTCTGACTCCACTGTCACCGTCCCGGGCGATCGCCGCTGCGGGGAGCGTTGGGTTGCCCGCATGTGCCGATCGGCGCTCCATGTCCCCCCACCTGCTCCTGTTGCGGACCGAAATCGGCCCTTACCGACCGTTCGAGTCGCTAGCCACACGTCGCCAGCCTCAGCTGGGCCACTGGACGGGGGCATTTCAGGGCGGCATACTTGGCAGCGGGGGAAGCAAAGTCCTATTCCGTGGAAGATCTTTGCGCTCGCAGACACGGCGCGGCGCGACAAGGACGAGTGCTGGATGCCGCCGGATGCGCGCTGATTGCATCACGAGCCGCTCCCACGCGTCCCTGTCGGTTGGCTGGACCCGGTCAAGCCCAATGAGTTGCCACGGCGTCTCACCTCATGGAACCTGAATGTGGTTCCCGAAGAACAACGCGTTCAAGAAGAGTCGATTGGTGCCTCGCCAGTAACCGCGGAAGTTTGTGTTGTCCACCACTAGCACAACGACGCCACGCCCCAATCGATCAGCCATGACCGAGGGAGATCCGGGAAGCCGTTCGCGGTTACGGTCTGAGATGTAGCCGCTCAAGTGGGGATCTCCGTCGACGAGTCGAGCAACGGTGCTGTAAGCGTTCTCGCTCGGAGCAAAGAAGAAACTGTGATCGCGCCAAACCGGTAGAAAGCGTCTGATATAGCCGAAGCCAAGCGGGTGCGTCACGTCGAGATCCGCCTGCCAGATCGAACCACCAATCGCCTGCGGACCCTCGAAGTTGTGGGCGTCGGCATAGTCGCGCCGCGCCGTTGCCGCTGCCTCGTCCTCATCTTCCTCATCTTCCTCAGCGGCCGGTTCTCCAACTCCCGGTGCTTCGATGTTGGGAGTGAGCCCATTGCGAGCGGCCCAGGCCGCAGCCGACCGCTGTGCGATCAGCGTTCCACCACCCCGAATCCACTCTTTCAGCGCATCGAGCTGGTCGCCGGAGAAAGCGCTCAGGTTTCCTGACGCCAATGCCAGCACGTCGTAGTCAGCCCAGTCTACCCGCCCCAGATCTGTGACGTCCACCTTGGTCACAGGCATGGCTATGCGCTGATCCAACAAGTGCCACAGCTGACCGGCTTCATACGAAGAGATACCCTCGCCCATCGGTATCAAGACGCGCGGCGCGCGTACCGGCCTGAAGTTGCCGCTGCCCAGGTCTATGCCTGCGACTGATTTTCCGGTCAACGCGCTGTAGATCCCAATGTTGGCCTCACCCGCTGCGTTCTGCACCGCCGCATGCAGCGAGTCGGGACTCAAGCTCTGTGTGCTCACCGGAATCGAGATTGACCCGCGCGGAAACGACACGTCGCCGTCGGTGGTCCGCGCAGTGAACGGACTAAACGCCGCTTCGGCCCGCACGCCCGCGGCCTGCATTGCCTGCAGTGCGCGAGGCGCTGCGGAATTACTCCAATCCATCAGATACGCGATGGAACTCATCGCTACCGGGCCGACACCCTCGAGGGCTGGGACCTCGCTGAGCCGCACTCCCATCGGGAGCTGTCCGCTCCGCAGTGCAGCATCGGGCATTCCGTACGCCAGACTCACCGCCCAAGTGGAGGCGTCGTAGAAGACGCTGTCAGCGAATGTCTCGGTGCGCTCGAAGATGGAGCGGGCGAGACGGTACATTGGTTGACTCGCGGGCACGACCCACGCGTTTCCAGGTTCGAACGTCACGTCGCCAACACTCTGAGTCGACGCAAGCTCGTAGACTTCGATACGGTGCCGCAGTAGCAGGTCGAGGAACTCCCGATTGAGCGTGGCATCATTGGGATAACCGAACACCCAACCGCTGATGTCGTACGCCTCCCCTTCCGTGATCGCCGAAGCGAAGAAATCACGTTGGTACTGCTGCAGCATCTCTCGGTTCTCGATTGTCGCCCTAACCGTCGCCATGCTCGTACGCAACTGGTTCCGGATCGTGAAGGCGAAGGTGATCAACCCGTGGTGTGAACTCTCCTGCACGTGACCGCGAGAGCTGGCCTGTTCGAACAAGACCGCCAGTCCACCGAGGAAGTTGGGGTACGTCGAACCATACCCGGGATAGGAGTTGTCAAACACATCGCCGCTGAAGTACAGCGAGCCGATGTTATCCAGCGCCTCGGCCCAATACTCTGCAAACGTTACTGTGATCTCCGTGTACAGGCGTTCCGGAATCAGCGGATTCCACGATCCCACCGGCTTGGTTGGCTCGAAGAAAGACGAACTGCTCGACCCCATCTCGTGATAGTCCGTCACCAGGTTCGGCCGCCACAAATGATGGAAGTCGATGCGTGCCTTGCTCTCCGGATTGACGAGCGGAAGCCAGTCACGGTTGAGATCGAACCAATAGTGGTTAGTTCTGCCACCGGGCCATACTTCGTTGTGCTCACGGTCGAGAGGGTCGGCCACGAAGGGCTCAGCCCGATTCATGTTGGCCCAATGAGTATGTCGATCGCGTCCGTCCGGGTTCAAGACCGGCTCTATGTGGAGGATCGCTTCATTGCGGTAGCGCTCTACTTCCGGCCCGGTACCCGCTACCAGCCAGTACGCCGTCAGCATCGCGGCCTCGGCAGATGAGGCCTCATTGCCGTGCACACCGTAGCCCAAATGAACGATGGCCGGGAGATTCGTGCTCGGAGACGCGTTGGGCTCCAGTGAAGCCAGATGTTCCTGGCGGATCAGCTCCAGGCGAGCGTGATTCGCCGCTGTCGTCACTGTGAGAACCGGCATTGGCCGAT
>JAUVRV010000327.1 GCA_030597435.1 Gemmatimonadales bacterium
GATGTCGTATACTCTGAGGTCGACCCGCAGCTGGTAGGCTATCCGTCCCTGAGAGAGCAACGGGTTCTTCACGTCCCAACCACTGTGCTGCGTGTGTTGGCGCAAGTCACCACCGCTCTCGTCCATCGACCAGATGTTCATCGTGCCGTCGCGGTCGCTCACGAAGTAGACACGACCGTTCCACCACATCGGTGAGTGGCTCTCGCCGTTGAAGTCACCGGTCAGCTCGACAGCTTCCGCGGCGCCCTGCTGGAACTTCCACACATCGCGCGCGGTTCCACCCGTATAGCGTTTCGTGACATTGTTGTGGTAGGCGGGGCGGACGAAGTAGACGGTGTTGCCGCTGGCGTCGTACGAAGCCTCAGTAGCCGTGGCCAGTGGCACCAGGGATCTCGTGCCATCGGCAAGGTTTAGCTTCACGAGCATCGGCTTGGGTACGGTGGAGTAGTGAACCGTCCCATACACCAACTGCCCGTCCGGTGTCCACGTAGTGGCTACCGATGTCTCGGCTTCGTAGGTCCGCCGGACCGGCACCCCCCCAGACAGCGGCATCGTGTAGACCTCGGCGGGGCCTTCGTACCTAGCGGTGAAGGCCAGAGTCTGACCGTCGGGCGAGATGATCGGGTTGGTTTCTTCAGAGTGGTGGGTCGTGAGCCGCTGAGCGACTCCACCAGCAACGGAGACCTTCCAGAGGTCCCCCTCGGCGGCAAACACGATGGTGTCGCCGCTCAGGGCCGGGAATCGATAGAAGCCCAGGGTGCCCTGGGCATTGAGCACAGTGGACGCGACTGTCAGAGCAGCCAGGAATACGAAAGCGCGAGTGACGTTGCGCATGAGATACCTCTGTCTAACTGTTAGGGCCGTATCGAGAGACTCTAGAGACCATGTAGGCTGCCCCGAAAGCCCCCGATTGGCAAGAGGGAAGGGAATGTAGAATGTAGAATGTCGAATGATGAATATGGAGTTCAGTTCGACCCACGTTGAGCTGTCCTGATGCTCCGGACAAAGATCGAGATCAGTTCGTTCACTTCCTTCAAGGTACCGTCTACCCCGGAACGCCTGTCTAAATCCATCCGACGCACCAGCTTGAGCTATACCAACGTCTCTCTAAGCTCCTTGAGGCAGAGTCGCATCTTGTGCACGAAATCCCTCCGAGACTCCGCGCCCTGGGCTTCCGCGTAGTTCGCCGCAGGAGAAGTGCCGCTGCGTACCAGCTGACCGGAGATGTGATAGCCTACGCGATTCCTCGGCAGAGTCTCCGCCAAGTGGCAGACGGACACCGCGAATCGAATGAGCCTTTCTTCAATGTCATATTGACGGGTCATCAAGCTCGGTCACTATCTCTCATGCCGCTACTATGCTACAGACAACGGCGCTGCAGCGATAACCAAATCATCGTCGATGTTACCACTCTTATGCGGCACCTGCCTGTCTCGACCCATTCGACATTCTACATTCTACATTCTACATTCAGGCACCTACCTCTGGTGTTCGGCAGGTTTGGACCGCATTTTGTCTCCCACGTAAACCCGATCCCAGAGTATCGCAAACAGATCCGAGGATCACCATGAACTTCCGCCGCCTCTTCGCAATCGCCTTAGCCGCATCTCTGGCCTCCGCCTGTGACGCATCCCGCTCGGTACAGCAATACACCGTCGCCGACTTCTATGAGAACGATCAGTTCCTCGGTACTTCGTTCTCACCGGACAACTCCAAGATCCTGGTCACATCGAACCTCACTGGCGTGTACAACGCGTACGTCATACCCATTGAGGGTGGCGAACCGCATGCCCTGACCGCATCGACCGATGATGCAGTGTTTGCCATTGCGTACTTTCCCAATGACGAACGCATTCTCTACTCGCAAGATCGTGGAGGCAACGAGCTGAATCATGTGTTTGTGCAGAACCCCGATGGTTCAGTTCAGGATCTCACACCGGGTGACAACTTGAAGGCGAGCTTCTCAGGTTGGGCCCACGACGACCGCTCCTTCTTCGTCCAGACGAATGAGCGCGATCCACGGTTCTTCGACTTGTACGAGTACGATGTCGAGACCTACGAGAGGTCGATGCTATTCGAGAACATTGAGGGATTGACGTTTGGTGGTGTATCGCCGGACAAGCGCTACATCGCGTTCGTGCAGCCCTATACGACGTCCGACGCAGACATCTTGCTACATGACCGTGAGACGAATACGACGACGAACATCACTGAGCACACTGGCAGCGTTGCAAATGCGCCAGCCGATTTCACACCCGATGGATCGGCGCTTCTGTATGTGTCCGACCAGAACCAGGAGTTCGCGGCACTATACCGGTACGACATAGCCACTGGTGACAAGACTCCAATACTGGCACCGAATTGGGATATCGCGGGGGCGTCGTACACAAAGAGCGGCGATTACTTGCGGGTCTCTGTGAACGAGGAGGCACGGATCCTCACCCAGGTGTATCACGCCGAGTCACTGGAACCGGTTGAGTTGCGCGGCCTTCCTGACGGCCTCGTGCGTGCGATGCAGTTCTCGCCCGACGACTCCTACATAGCGTTCTATGCCACAAACGGCAGCACGCCGGACGATCTGTGGGCTGGTCCGCTGGACGAAGCACCAACGCGACTCACGGACGGATTGAGTGCCGCAATGGACCGCGATGATCTGGTGGCGCCGGAGCACGTCTGGTTCACCTCGTATGATGGTGTTGAGGTACCCGGCCTGTTGTACAAACCTCACCAGCTATCGCGTTCGGCAAAGGCACCCGCATTGGTGATGGTTCACGGCGGACCAGGCGGACAGGCCATGGTCGGGTACAGAGCACTCACGCAGGCGTTGGTGAACCACGGCTACGTCGTGTTCGACATCAACAACCGCGGTAGTTCCGGATATGGCAAGTCATTCTACAAGATGGACGACCAGCAACATGGCGAGGCCGACCTCGGCGACGTGGTAGCGAGCAAACAGATGCTCATCGAGACCGGTTATGTGGATCCCGATCGCATCGGCATCATCGGTGGCAGCTATGGCGGTTACATGGTACTCGCCGCCCTCACCCTTCAGCCAGACGAGTTTGCCGTAGGAGTTGATCTGTTTGGCATATCCAATTGGATCCGAACTCTGACGAGTATCCCCCCATGGTGGGAGTCATTCCGCGAAGCACTGTACGAGGAGATGGGCGATCCGGCCACCGACAGCCTGCGGCTACATCGGATTTCGCCACTGTTCAACGCAGACAAGATCCGCGCACCGCTAATGGTGCTTCAAGGAGCCAATGATCCGCGTGTACTACAGGTAGAGTCTGATGAGATCGTGGAAGCGGCGCGCGCCCAGGGAGTACCCGTGGAGTACGTCATTTTCCCCGATGAAGGACATGGGTTCATGAAGAAGGAGAACGAGATCGAAGGATATACGAAAGTGATCGAGTTCTTGGACCGGCATCTCAAGGGCAGCGAGTCGAGCTAGAAAAACAATACCGGCCCGTCGGAGTGACGTGGCCGGTTCGTTGCGAATAGCGATGTGATCGGGAGAATCACTTGGGGCTCACTTCACGCAGATACTTGCCCGACGATGCCTCGTATACGCGAACGTGAATCACCAGACCCAGCTTGTGCCGATCCATCTCACTGACATGTACCACCTTCTTGTCTTTACCTGGTCGATACAACACCCACGATCCGGCTGGCGCCGTAGCTTCGATGCCGTCACAACTCCTCGCCTTGGGCTGGTGTCCTGGTGGATCACCCGGAAACCATACTCTACACTTCCCCGGAGGAGGTAGGTGACCAGGCGGTATGCCGAGCGTTGCAGCAGTACTGGGGCCCTTCGCTTTGGCTTGAGTCTGGGCCGGTTCAGGCTCGGGGGTCGTGTTGATTTGCATGCCGCATGCCGTCAGCGCACCGGCCGCCACGATCACAATAGCTCCGTAGATGGCTCTCATCATCTGGCCCCTTCCCCGATGAGTTTGCCGGAGGCGACTTCGTAGGACAGTACTCTGCTGACAACTCCGGCTCGCCGCCCATCAATCACTTTGACGTGAACGACATCGCGATCCTTGCTGGGCCGAGATAAGACCCATGAACCGGCAGGAGCCTGAGCTTCCATGCCGTCGCACTTACCCGCCTTGGCCTGGTCTCTCGCTGCTAGCCCCGGTACCCAAACGCGACACTTGCCTGGCGGCGGCA
>JAUVRV010000033.1 GCA_030597435.1 Gemmatimonadales bacterium
AGTAACCAGTTTGTTGCGATTGGTGGCCTTGTCTTCCGCAGGTAGGTGCCGGCTGCAGTTCATGACTTACTTTACGTTCTAGAAGATTAGGAGGGGAACAACGGGAAGGAGGGGAAGGAGATGGTTCACAAGGGAGTCTCGTGAGACTCAGGATTCTTCTATACAGCTTGACGCTTGGTGTCGTGGCGATGGCTGCCTGTGATGGCGGCAACGGTACCACCGGCATTCAAGATAACCGGCAGCTCGGGCGCCTGCGGTTCGTGCATGCGGTAAGCGACGTAGCTACCCTCGACTACTTTGCCGACGGAAAAGTCGTTTTTAGCGACCTGCCCGTCGGTAGTACTTCCTCATATTTTGACGCCAAGGTCGATGGTCTCATCGCTGTCGTTGACGGTGTTACCGGAGACGTGCTGACAACTGGTGGATTGAACCTGGAAAAGGATGCTCGCTTTACCGGTTTGACCACCAAAGCCGGGACAGAGACAACGCTGCTGGTGTATAGCCACGCCGACGCCACACCCAACAGCAACAAGACCCGGTTTCGTTTCATGCACGGAGCGCCCGTGGCTGGGTTGGTACGAGTCGAAATCGACGCTCCGGGGACGTCGGTTCCTGTCAACGTCATTACACTGGATCCGGTTGACACAGTGGATCCGCTACTAGTAGGGCAAGCCTCCTCATACCTCGAAGGCGACCCCGGTGATTATGGCTTCACCGTATTCTCATCAACCGGAATCATGTTGGCGCAGTCTCAAATCGTGGAGCTACGCGCAGGCGAAGGCTGGACTGTTGTGATCTTTGACGACGGTCTCACGGGTGACGAAGTGGATATGGACCTGCTCGACGACCTGAACGAACTGGGAGCGACGCCGTTGACGCCCGGAGTGGCGACGGCCGCGGATAGTCACGTGGGATTGCCAAGCGCCAGGCCGCATCGGAGTTATCCGCGACCGTGAAGAATCAATCCGCGGCCGTTCTTCCGCTGCTCACCCCACCGGAATCACTGGATGCCCCAACAGCCATCCCACACCGTCCGCCAGCATGACAGATCCCAGCACGATCATCAGCGCGACCAGGACACGCTTGCCCCAGATTTCAAACAGACGAGTCACTGCGTTGAAGAGTCCATCCGAGCGTTGCCCAACCACGGCCCTGATCAGGACGAGTGCAGCGGCGAGTGACACAAACACGATGTTGTAATACGCCAGGGCAACGATGCCCTCGGCGTACGAGACATCGGCTTTCATTATCTGGTCGATCGCCGCAAAGTACGGCAGCGCTCCCCAAATACCGGCGATCGTGGCGCCGGCACCCGTCACGAACGCTGCTCCTGGGGTCATACCGGCAGACACTTGCTTGCGTTCGGCTCGCTTCCGGCGCGCGATGGCCCAGCGGTACCCGAGCAGGATCAGCGCGATCCCCACCACCATGCTCAAGATGTAGTCGATTGCCCTCGGGTTGTTGCACCCGTGCGCGATGCCAGCGGTCGCTCGTTGAATAAACTCACCCAAACCGAACACGATGAGGAGACCGGCTGCAAAGTACGCCAGCGTCGTGCCCAGGAGGAAACTGACCGAAGCCAGATAGGGCTTGGGACCACTCAACAACACTGCAAGCACTACCATGGCAAACGGCAGTAACGAGAGACTGTCGATCAAGCTTATGGGTGTGAGTGATAGCAGAAGCTGGAGCATGTGTTCGGTCCTGGGTTCCGTGACCCATGACTATCGGTACACGTCTTTGCGGTGCCCGATCTTGAGAATAATGACGATCAACCTATTGCCCGAGACGCTGTATGTCACCCGGTAGCGCCCGACACGAATTCGAAACACATCGTTGTAACCTGAGAGCTTCCTGGATCCCCTTGGGCGCGGTTCATCAGCCAGAGCTACGATTGCTCTCGCGACACGTCGTTGATCGCCCCGCTGGAGTTTCTTCAGTTGCTTTTCGGCAGTCTCACTAATCTCGATGTCATACCTTGTCATCGAGCTTCAGTTCTTTCAGCACCTCGGACAACGGTCGCGTCTTTTCGTGACGAATCCTCTTCAGGTTCTCTACGTCTTCCAACTCTTCCAGTCGATCGAGGATCGCTTCCTGGATGAAATGATTCATGACTACGCCCCGCGATTTGCAGTACTCCTCGAGCGCCTTCTTCAACTCTGCATCGATGCGTGCGTTGATTTGCACGGTCGCCATGAGACACCTCGGTAGCTAGTATACGCTATAAGATGCTAGCAATTACTAGCGGCCGCAACTGGCCTGGTGCCCGTTTGCCTTGACCGGTCCACTCTACTGCTTGGGCCGCTGATGTCGTAACCGAAATCGTGCATGGTGCCTCCGCGGCTGGCCGGACGGTGGCTTCAAACGGCCTAACAACCCATCGTCTTTGACCAACCAGCAACGCTTTCCGGCTCCGACGTATCCAAACACCTAGAACCTCTAGGTAGCCTGAAACCACCGACTCTCTGAGCACGTCATATACCTAGAGGTCCTATGTATGACCCGGTTGCCGTGGTTGCGGACACGGCTCACCTGCATCAGAGGCACCATGCCCAAGAACACACCAGAACTCCTCAAAGGCACCCTCGATCTCTTGATCCTGAAGACACTCGAGTCAGGACCGATGCATGGCTATGCCATTGCTCGCGCTATTGAGGAAGCGACCGAACAGGCGCTACAGATCGAGGAAGGATCCCTCTACCCCGCACTGTACCGCATGACCAACCGCGGCTTGTTGCGGTTCGAATGGGGGCTGTCGGCCGCTAACCGCCGGATCAAATCCTACCGCCTCACGGCGAGAGGTAGAAAACGGCTGAAGCTGGAGACTGCGAATTGGGGTCAGTTCACTCAGGCCGTTGCTCGCGTGCTCGGCGAGCAGCCGGCATAGGGGGACCGACCAATGTCCTGGGTCACTGACAGCTGGATGCGCTTGCGATCTCTCCTCTCGCAGCACGATCGAGAGGGACAGATCGACGATGAGCTATCGCTTCACGTGGAGATGTTGGTGCGCGACCTCGAGGCAAGAGGTGTCGATCCCGCCACTGCCCGCCGCGAGGCGAATCGCCGCTTCGGTGACGTGCGGGTCATCCGGAAGGAACTCTACAGCATGGAAAACAAACGCGTAGACCATGAACGGCGCGCGACATACTTCGACGAGCTGTGGCAGGACTTGCGTTACGGTACACGGCAACTGCTACGGAACCCTATGTTCACCGCCATCGTCATCGGAACACTGGCAGTTGGAGTCGGTGCGAACACCGCCGTATTCAGTGTCTTCAAAGGGGTGTTCTTGGATCCACTGCCCTACGCTCAGCCGGATAGACTTACATATATATGGCACGGATCTACCGAGGGAGAATGCTGCGGTCCTCTGTCGGGACCGGACTTTCTCGACCTGCGGCGCATGACCGAGACCTTCGAGGACATCGCCGTGCTCTCCAGCAGAAACACCAATATCACGGGCGACGGTGACCCGGTGGTGGTACTTGGCGCAAACATCACTCCGACCATGTTCAGCGTGCTGGGTGTGCAACCCGTTCGTGGTAGGTCGTTCACCGAAGATGACGAACTGGAAGACGGTCACGTGGTGGTTCTGAGCGATGGCCTGTGGCACCAGCGACTCGGCGCAGATCCCGATATCATTGGCAGTGCGATCGAACTGAACCGCGAAACCTACACGGTTGTCGGAGTACTCCCACCGGGGTTCAACGTCCCCTCCCCCTGGCGCATCAACCAGATGCACGACGTCTACTTTCCCTTCGCGCGGGAGGACATTGACCAAGGCCGCAGCAGTCATTGGTTGCTCGCCATCGGACGACTCGAGCCGCACGTAACGCTGGAGACCGGGGACGCAGAACTGAAGTCACTGTCCAAGTCTCTGGCAGATCAATACCCCGAGACGAACCTCACAAAAACCACATATGTGCATTCGATGCACGACCGCCTGGTTGGACGGGCGGGCACTCAACTCATACTGCTGCTCTCTGCTGCGGGATTCATGCTGTTAATCGTGTGCGGCAACGTGGCGAGCCTGCTACTCACCCGCGCCACCGCCCGGCAGACCGAGATGGCGATACGATCGGCAGTCGGCGCGGGCCGCACCCGGATCATCCGTCAGTTACTCACGGAGAGCATGCTACTCTCTCTCCTCGGTGGGGTCGCGGGAATTGCGTTGACTTTCTGGGCGATGACTTTCTTGCGAGCCTCGATCCCAGCTGATCTCCCGAGAGTTGCTAACATCGGGATAGACGGCGCGGTGCTGGGATTCGCCCTCGGCATTTCGATACTGACCGGACTCGTGTTTGGCCTCGCTCCCGCTTTGTCAGCCTCACGCACCAATCTCACGGAATCCCTCAAGGAGGGGAAAGGCACACCTCAGTCTGCGTCTCGTCGCAACCTGTTGCGCGGTGCGCTCGTAGCCGCGCAGTTCGCACTCGCCTTGATTCTGGCCAACGGTGCCGCACTCATGGTGCAGAGCTACCTAGAGTTCCGTGGCCGGCAGCAAGGATTTGATCCCGGGAACGTGCTGACGGTGAACGTGGCGCTGCAGGGAGAGCGCTATGACGACGCGTTTGCGCGCGACGATTTCCTGCGGCAGACGATAGAACGCATTGCGGCGATACCCGGTGTGTTGGCGGTCGGTGCTACCAGCAAACTACCTCTCCGTGGTGGCACAAACGGACAAGTTTGGATAGAAGACGATCCAGAACGCTTGCATGATGGGCAGGGACCACTGGTGGAGTTCTCGCGCGTCTCAGCGGACTATTTCGACGCCATGGGAATCCGATTAATGGCTGGTCGTTATTTGACGGCAGACGATACCGCGGCCGCCAGCCCCGGAACGATCATTAACGAGGTGATGGCCAATGAGCTATGGCCTGATGAGAATCCGGTTGGTAAGCGCTACAGTTTCCGCACCGATCCGCCCAACTGGATGACGGTTGTTGGGGTGGTGCAGGACGTGCGGCAGTGGGGCCCCTACTCGCGGGCACGGGCCGAACACTACCTGCCCTACACGGCACCTGGATGGGCATCCGGGTACCGCATGTACCTGATTGTCAAAACCGAATTGGATCCCCTATCTCTCGTCGCTGCGGTACGGCAAGCGGTCCTGACGGTGGACAAGGATCAGCCCATCTCCGAGATCCGCACAATGGAGGGCGTGCTGAGCGATCAGTTCGCAGGCCAACGGTTCAATACAATGCTGGTCGGTATCTTTGCCGCCATAGCACTCATGCTCGTCACCGCAGGAGTCTACGGTGTCGTGTCGTTCTACGTTGCTCAGAGTACTCACGAGATCGGTGTGAGGATGGCGTTGGGCGCGGGGCGGGGTCGGGTGTTGCAACTCACGATTCTCCGCGGCCTCAAGCTCGCCGGTGCCGGCGCAGCAATTGGTGTGGGCGGAATATTTGCTACCACTCAGGTAATCAGAAGTCTGTTATTCGGTGCGAGCCCGGTGGACATACCGACGATGCTGGGTGGCGTAGCCGTCTTGCTCGCCGTCGCCGTGTTGGCGTCAATCGTTCCGGCGCACCGTGCTGCCAGCGTGAGTCCCGTTACGGCGTTGCGGAGCGAGTGATTTGCGATTGACGATTGCAGCGTCAACGATTGACTGATCGGTGGCTTCCGTAGCGTACGTTGGTTCCCTCTTATCGTCAGCTGGATCTACTTGGGCGGAGGAACCGCAGCGGGCAGAGGAAGTTGCCGACCGGTCAACCGTGGAACCTCAGAATCATCGTTCGCTTTCCACGGCTGGATGCGAGGCCGGTTGCCTGCGCGTTAGCGCCGCAACGCCAATCATGATCCACACAACGTTTACGGAGAACGACGGTAAGGCGGTGTAATAGAACGCATTAGCCCCAACCAAGATGCTGCCGACCACGTTCAAGCTCTGATAGCGGATCGATGCCCCGCCGACTCTCTTGGTCGACACCAGAAAGTATGCGAGCAGTAAGAGGATCGCTCCAAACCAGCCACCGACGTCGATCATGAGTTTCATCTCGTGAACCGTCCCTCTTGAATTGATATCTACGACATGCTGTGAGCCCTGCCGGCCGTTCAATCGTAAAGCGTCAAACGCAAATCGCCAATCGGCAATCCGATTTGGGGCGACCCACTATTATTAGTCATGGGCAGACTCCTCCTCCTTTTCATCGTCGTCCCGATCGTCGAGCTGATCCTGCTGATCCAACTCGGCGGGCTGATAGGACTGTGGCCGACCATCGGACTCATTGTGGTCACTGGAGCGGCTGGCGCATCGCTGGCACGTTGGCAGGGCTTGAGTGTCTTGCGTCAGATCCAGCTCGATATGGCCTCGGGGAAACTGCCCGGTGGAGCTCTGGTCGACGGTGTGATAATCCTGATGGCCGCGGCGCTGATGGTGACTCCCGGACTGCTAACTGACATCTTCGGGTTCCTCTGCCTGGTGCCAAGTGTTCGTGGAGTGATGAAGCGCATGCTCAAACGGAGGCTCGAAAGGGCCATCACAGACGGGAGCGGCAGTTTCTTCATTCGCGTCGGTGGTGGGGGCCCGGGCCCTATCGGATGAGCGCCGGATGAGGCAGATTTCTGACAGCCAAGCACACAACGAGAGTACAATTCACTGGTTCACGATTCAGGAGGGACCATGCATAAAACACGTCTAGTAGCCTTCTTCGCTGTGGTGGGAGTCGTGGCCATTCTGGTAGCGTGTGGCGGTTCGACTTCCGAGGGCGGCGACCAAGCGTCAGCTCCACAACAGAGCATAGAAACGGGACCGCCACTCGAATTCGATCTACCGCGCAGCTACATCCCGTCACCCGGGCTGTGCCGCATATACTATCCGCGCCGTCCTGCTGAGAGCGATTACTTGCTGGCACAAGGCTGCGATAACATCGAAAACGCCGTCCAGCTGGGAGGAGTCGTGCTCTATCGGCCTAGGGATGGCAGTCGCAACGTCCACATCTGCTACATGAGCCGTGCCGAACAGGGTGTCGTTGACGGCATCGACGTGGTGAGCGTGGATAAGCTCAGAGTTGTCAGGGTGATTCTGCCGCGCATTAGGAGGACCGCTGACAATACCCAGAAGTGCACCTGGAATCCATAACCACTGATTTCGCAGTAGGGTCGTGACATCACCCCGGCATCAGTTCAGTTGCGATGTCGGGGTGATTCATTTCACGTGGGACGTGCCTCGATCACGTGGAACACGCCAAAGACCTTTCTCCGAGCGGACGTGAGCTTCAACCCGGCTTGTGCGACATAGTCCTGGGGCTCCCTATTCCACACGCAGCCTAACGCCGATTCATGCCACTCCGCCCACTTGTCTTGCACTCGCGCCAGCGTGCCACGGCCGCTTCTACCGTGCTCGAGTAGCAGCACACGCCCGTCCGGCCGACATACCCGCGCCATCTCCTTCAGTGCCCGTACGGGTTCGCTGTAAGTGCAGAGACAAAGAGTGTCTACAACCGTGTCAAACACACCGTTGGCAAATCCGAGGCTGTGGGTATCCATCTGGGCCCATCGAGCTGCGACACCCACTCTACCGTTTCTCTTGCGTGCCTGTTGCATCATACCGCGGCTGATGTCTACACCAGTCACGACGCAGTCGGGCGAATAGCCAGGCAGACTGTTACCCGTTCCAACACCCACCTCCAACACCTTGCCCCTGGCCGACCGCAGCAACCCGCGACGCATGCGTTTGATGCCGAACAGCAACTCCAAGAATCCCTCGGCCCAATCATATGAAGGGGCAAAGGCATCGTACTTCTCGCGTACCTCTCTAGGGTCCACCGGCAATCTCCCTCACGATGTGGCGCACACCTCGCGGCACTTCTCTTGCAGTAGTTGCCAGGCATTCACGATGTGCTTCTCCTCCGTACGAAGGTGTGACACCACGAGTCGGAGTATCGTGCATCCGTTCAGCTTGGTTTGCGTGATAAACATACGGCCGGATGCGTTCACGGCAGTCATTAGTCTGTCATTGAGACCGTTGAGCGTCTCCTCGTCGTCGACGCCAGCGGGATGGGCCCTGAAACAAACGGTCGTCAACGGCACCGGAGCCATACGCTCAAAGCTAGGATGCCGATCTATCCAGTCAGTGAACATACCGGCCAAACGGAAATGCTCGCTGATTCTCCTTGCCAATCCCTCGGCGCCGAAATATCGCAACACAAACCACAGCTTCAAAGCGCGGAACCTTCGCCCCAAGGCAACACCGTACTCCATATAGTTCTCGACGTTCGCATCGTGCACGCTGCGCAGGTACTCAGGGACCAGGCTGAAGGCCCGTTTCAACACATCCGGCTTACGGGTGTAAAAAGCACTCAGATCGATCGGTACGAACATCCACTTGTGGGGATTCGCTACTATCGAGTCCGCACCATCACAACCATCCAGTACGTAGCGACGTTCCGGATCGAGTGCCGCGATACCGCCGTGCGCGGCGTCGACATGGAGCCAGAGGTCTTCACGTTCACAGATCTTGGCGATCTCCGGCACGGGGTCGAGCGCCGTAGTAGATGTCGTTCCAACCGTGGCAACCACACAGAACGGCAACCAACCGTCTTTGCGATCTTCCGCAATCGCCCGCTCCAACAAATCGGGTCGCATGCGATAGGACTCGTCCAGCGGGATCTTGCGAATCCCCTTCAAGCCGATCCCGCACGTGAGTGCACCCTTGTCGATCGACATGTGGGCCTGCTCCGACGCGTAGAGACGTAACCGGGGGACGTCTGCCCTCCCCGCAAGTCCCTCTTCCCGAACATTCAAACCCGCAATTTGTTCCCTGGCGGCTGCAATCGCCTGCATGCTCGCCGTTGACGCCGTGTCATAGATGATGCCCCACATATCTCGAGGGAGACCAAGCAGATCGCGCAGCCAGCCCAACGTTACCTGTTCCAACTCGGTACCTGCTGGACATGACTGCCAGGTCATGCAGTTCACGTTGTACGCCGCACTCAACATCTCACCCAGGATACCCGGGCTGGAACCACTCGAGTTGAAGTAGGCGAAGTTCGCCGGGTGGTTCCAATGAGTCATGGACGGCATGATCAGGCGATCTACGTCGGCCAGAATGTCACTCATACTCTCGCCTGACCGCGGTGCTGCTGTCGGCAGCTTGTCACGCAGTTCCCCCGGCTGCATCCCAGTGGTTACCGGCACGTCATCGATTCGCTCGAGGAAGTCCGCGATCCAGTCGACGAGCTGGTGGCCGTGCTGGCGGAACTCGGCGGGAGGCATGTCGCCGAGGAGTTCCTTTGGAGGTGTCGTCTGTTTCATAGCATTCGGCATCGTTCCCTCCCCTCCGTGACAGATTAGGAGGGAAGGAGGGGAAGAAGGGGAAGGAGAAAACCCCGCGCTACTTAATGTAACGCGGGGTTATGGTTAAGCTCGCGGGGCACATCTGGGATGTCACCGTTCCCCTTTCCCCTTTCCCCAGCCGGAAATCCAAGCTCGGCCCAGATGCCGTTGTCCTACCTCCGCCTCATCATGATGTCCCCATCAAACGTCTCGGCCACCAACTCGGCGCTACCATCACCGAGGGTGAACTCCATACGTCTGCCCCGAGGCCAGGACGGAAACGTGATGGTGAAGTTGGAGGAGAAGTCACCGTCGTACATAGCGAGGCGCACCCGCGCACCAGATTCCTCGGGGATGTGCATTGTGATGTCGCCGTCATGCGTAACCAACGAATAACTGCCGCTGGAGGCAAGCACTCCGTCGAACGTAATATCTCCATCGACATTGTTGACCCTGACGGAGGTTGCTTCGATCTCCCACAACTCTATGGTACCATCCGTCGCTTCGATCTCGATGTCACCTGAAGCCCCCTCTACCGTGATGTCACCGTCCGAGGATTCCAGACGGATCCGACCGCCCACGCCCTCCGCTATGATACTCCCATCACTCGTGTAAGCCGTCACTCTACCCGATCCTCCCCGAATGATTATGTCACCATCGCTCGCCCGCACGTTCACTTCGCCACGGGTTCCATCGACTGTGATATCTCCATCGGAGGACCGCAGATCGAGGGCCATCGATGCCGGTACCGTCAACAAGTAGTCGACGTCATCGTAGTCGTCATCCCAACTCCTCACACCGAGTCTCACAGCGGACGATGTCTGCTCGATGACAAAGCCACCTCTGTAGATGTTATCCGCTCTCACCCTGATCTCGTTGCGGTCCCAGGTCCGCACGACGATGTAGCCACTGCTGTTGCGCAGCTCCAGCCTCAGGTCGGGATCCACCGCAAAGGTGGTATCCGTGCTCTGCGGCAGTGCTGTCGCCATCAGCGCGCCGGTAAGAATGTTCAACAACATCATCTATTCCTCCTCCAGTATCCTGCAATCATTTCCTCACACCCTATTAGGTCCGCTTCCGTGCTTGTCCGTGGCCGTTTGCGGCCGTCATCCGTGCAAGATCCGCGTCGTTAACTACTGACCTCTACGTTCCTCGCGGCCTGCCTCAACACGTTCAGCTTCTTCTTCATCATCCCGGTGTAGTGGTCAGCGAGAAAATGGCTGGCCGGATCTCGTGCCAACGCCTCTTGTGCTTCCGTCAACGCCCTGTCGATGATTGCCAGTTGCTGCCGCAGGACCCTCACCGTCGTGCTATCCAAGGTTCCATTCTCCTGCAGCAGCACCCGCTCCAAATCAGAAATGGCCGGACCGTACTTTTGGGCTACCGCGATTGTGGCCATAACCGTTGCGCCCGCATCGGGCGCCGAGATATCGATGACGGCAGCCATCTGACTCTCGGGCGCGGTCAGTCGAGCCAGAGACCACCCGCCGGCACCCACTACCGCCAGTGCGATGGCAGCAGCCAACGACTGAGGAATGGAGAGCGCGAAGTGTTTTGGCGACCGACGCCGTGCATCTAGCTTGACCACACCGCTCGGCGTATCACCGATGACCGCCGCTATCTGAGGCCACACATCGTTCGCCGGTTCCCGACCCTCAAAGTCAGCCGCCCAGGTGACCACACCTCTCAGTTGCTGCAGCGCAGTACGGCATTCATCACACGACTCCACGTGCCGCTCGAGGTCAGTGCGCTTATCGGCAGTCAACTCACCGTCGAGGTAAGCTGAGAGCTGCGCAGTCCACTTATCGTTCATCGTCCGTCTCCTCACGCTGCGAAGAACGACCGCATGGCCATTCGTGCATGGTGCAGCTGGGATCGCGAGGTGCCCACCGAGATAGTCAGCACTTGGGCAATCTCCTCATGTTTGTACCCCTCCAGGTCATGCAGCACAAAAACCTGTCGTGCCCGTTCCGGAAGCCGGTCCACCGCGGCCTCGATGTCGATGCTGAGGCCAGGTGAAACGGGGCTCGCCGACATGTCGGCCACCTCCAGCAGCGAACCCGACCCCCGTTTCTCGTCCTTCCGGTACCGCTCTCGTTGCCGCAGGATCACGTTGGTGGCCAACCGGTGGAGCCAGGTGCCGAACGCCGCTTGGCCACGGAATGTGTCGAGCTTCTCCCAGACCCGGATGAAGACATCCTGCAACACGTCATCCACGTCATCGCGGGAGAGCAGCCAGCGAGCCAGGCTGTTCACCCGGGGCGTATGGCGACGGTACAGCCGCTCGAACGCCTGGGTGTCGCCATTCACCGCCAAATCGACGTCAATCGCGTCGGCTTGGGCCGGGGTCTGCTCGAGTTCTCTGGCCAGACTCGTCACTCCACTCCGGGCCTCGTGTCACGTGGCACAGAGTTAGATACGGGGGGGAGGCTAAACGCTGAAGAGAAAGATAGGGGGAGCGGGAGATGTACGATGTATGATTGACGATCTCAGATTTGCGATTTGGAGCCGGATCGGTGGTCAATTGCAAATCGCGCATCCCAAAGCGTCAATCGCAAATCTCGCGCTGCGGGCTTCCTCCTACTTCGCTACCACCGTCGCCTTCATCAAACCCCGGTTCAGGCGGGCGATGAAGCCGATACTAATCTCCTGCGGGCAGGCCGCCTCGCACTCCTGGTGGTTCGTGCAGCCGCCGAATCCCTCTTCGTCCATGTTGGCAACCATCTTGAGCACTCGTTCGATGCGCTCAGGCTGGCCTTGTGGCAGCAGGCCGAAGTGGGAAACTTTCGCCGCGGTGAAGAGCATTGCCGAGGCGTTAGGACAGGCTGCGACGCAGGCACCGCAACCGATGCAGGCCGCCGCATCCATCGCGAGATCGGCGTTTTCCTTCGGGATCAGGATGGCGTTGGCATCGGGGACGCCGCCAGTACGGGCCGAAATAAACCCGGCCGATTCCACGATGCGATCCAACGGACTGCGATCGACGACCAGGTCCTTGATTACCGGGAACGCCTTTGCGCGCCACGGCTCGATCCAGATTTCGTCTCCGTGCTTGAACGTCCGCATGTGCAGCTGACACGTGGCAGCGCCGCGCTGTGGTCCGTGGGGTGAGCCGTTGATCACCAAACCACACGAGCCGCAGATGCCTTCGCGGCAGTCGTGCTCGAAGGCGATCGGTTCCTCGCCTTTTTCCAACAGCTCTTCGTTGACCGTATCGAGCATCTCGAGAAACGACATGTGCTCGTTTACATTCTTGGCGTCGTAGCGTACGTACCCGCCCTTGTCCGTAGCGCTTTTCTGGCGCCACACGTGCAGAATGATGTCCATTACTTGTAACTC
>JAUVRV010000048.1 GCA_030597435.1 Gemmatimonadales bacterium
GTTCTGCGAGCGGTGACCTCCGCAGCGCACGTCAGTGCCCTCCGGATTGCGTTGAAATCCACCCTTTCCGGGGCACTGCAGTGCGCGGAGGAGGATGGCCGCTCGCAAGACCGCGGTCAGGCCCATCACTCGCATGCCAGGACCCTCCGACCGCACCAACCCTTGCTTTTTCCGGTCCTCCCTTAGAGACTGTTCCCCTTCGCTACGGAACCACAGTACCCACAGTCAGGAGTAGAGTCATGCGCGGAGTCACCCTTGGTCTGACCCTGTCATTGATCGCAGGGCCGCTGGTCGCCCAGGAACTGGAGCGTCCCTCGGATTGGAAGGTCAGATACGACCGTCCCTCAAGCGATTCGCTGTATTTCGTCACCATGACCCCTGGTTGGCACATCACCACCGGGCCTGCGGGCATCTTCTACAACCCGGCCACGACAGCCGCGGGCGAGTACCGCGTTAGCTCGGAGATCTACCTGTTTCCCGGGGATCGGCGGGAAGGATTCGGCCTGTTCATCGGCGGCAAAGATCTCGAGGGCGACAACCAGTCCTATCTCTACTTCCTCATCCGCAAGGATGGCCGCTTCATCATCAAGCAGCGAAACGGCGCCGAGGCTCCGACCATCACGGCGTGGACGCAACACCCGGCTATCGTGCAGCAGGACGGTGACGGACAAGCCAAGAATGTCCTCGCCATCGAGGTCAGTGACCAGAAGCTGGATTTCTACGTGAACGATCAGTTGGTGTCGAGCGTCCCGCGGTCGTTATCGACTGACGGGGTAGTCGGGCTGCGGGTGAACCATGCGCTCAACCTGCACGTCACCAACCTCACAGTCGAGCAGGGATAGCGAGCGAGACCTAGCGCCGCGCGTTTTCCACAACACAGAATCAACGTTAAGGTGACGACGTAAGCGTCTCTAGTTCTTTGATTTGCGACATTTGGTCAATCCAGTTGTAATGGCTTGGATTTGGTTGACCGAGGCCGGTATTATTCAACGAAGGGGCCAACCCACACGAGTTGGCCCCTCTGGCTCCGCAAACTGCTGCGACGTAGGACTATGCCGCTTCCTTGGGCTGGGCCTTGAGCACGGGCGGCAACATCACCTTGCCGCTGCCGGTCGCGGTGACCCCACGGAATGTCGCCTCGGCGTCGAACAACAGATTGACTTCCTCCGCGTTGCCCTCACCGTCTTCCGTCACCGTGAAGGACAAATCGGTCTTGATGCCGGTATTGTCGCCTGAGGGGATCACCACCGGATGTTCCATCTCCATTACAAATACGTGGTTTCCGACGGTGATATCTGCGGCAAAGACAACGAACTCATTCTGCACGAACAGACGGATGTTACGGTAATCACCAACCGGCAATGAACCCGATGCGATGACCAGCACCGAATCGTCCGGTACCGGCAGGGCCATGAAGTCGATCGTCACCGGTTCGTCCAGCTCCAACGTGATCCAGCCGCCGTTCTCGGCGCATTCTCCGTCGGCCTGGTCACCGTCGCCCGCTGCCTCATCCGCTTCACAGTCCCGCAGCATCTCAATGCTGGTGATCGTGACTGTCAACGATGTCACTTGGTCCACCGGCACCTTGCCCTCCGGTGCCGCGGTGATTTCACCCTCGAGTGCCGCGGCAACGACACTGGCAGAAAGCACCTCGGTGCGCTGCAGGGTTACCGTCACGTCACCCATTCCGTCACCCGGGCCCAGGTTACCGGTATCTGAACACCCCACTGCTGCGCCCAAAGCGAGCACTGTGCCAAGGTGCCACAATCTGTTGGTCATTAGTTGATCTCCCAATCCGAATGGTTATGTGACCACCTTCACCAGCGTGGTCGAGTAAGTCCAATACGCCAATTCAATCCGACGGTCAGATCCGGTGTCGTTTCGGTCAGACCTAAAGCAAAGTTTACACCAAATGTGCCCCCAGGTCCCACCCGGTTCACACTTGCGCCAATCTGGTAGGCGTTGGGATACCCCTGAACCACAGCCGTTGCGGCAGAAGCCGACACCCCCAGGGCCCAACCACCCACGCTCAGACGGGCCAGATTCAGTGACGCGAGCACGGGGTCCCGCAGATCGAAATCAGGCAGGTCACCCAAATGCCAGTAGCCCACATCGAGCGAGACCAATCCCGAGAACCCTATCCTATGCGACAGCGAAACGGAACCACCGAAGTCCCACTGTCCCGTTCCGAATCCGGTCAGGCCTGTTACGGGCGCTTTTGCGCCCACGTTCATGCTGAAGCCGATACTGCCGCCTTGATACACCGCCAGATTCAAGTTCGCGGTGGGATCCCCAACGGCCATTTGATAGCCAGACACCGATGTCAGCAACTCGCCCGTATCAACGCTCAAGGATTCGGTTTGCGCTGTGAGTGCATAGCTGCCCACAATCTGGGGGGTTCCATGACCACCACCCCGACCGCCATCAGACTCCGGATCCGTACCCGACCCACCAATCGGTATCGGTCCCGCTGACGAGACCGTAACCATTAAGGAGTTCTGGCGAAACACAGGCAGCATTGCGCGAATAGTGAATGGCCCCGCACCAAGTGCGAGACCATTCGTCAACATCCAGCTGGTCGTTCTCTCGGTGTAGATGTAGTTCCCGCTCGACATAGACAGCCCACCTTCGTAGTGCAACGACTGCCCGGTCAACGATGGCCCGGTTAGGACCAATAGGAGCGCGACAACAACACCAGGAGATCGATTCACGGCAGTGCCAGCTCCGCGAGCGCCTTCTGTGCCTGTTCCATCTCTCGCACCATGTTACGAATGCGGTGGCGCAGCTGCTCCATCTCACCTAACCGCTGTTGGTTACCGGCAACTTCGGGATCCTTCTGAAGCTGCTCCATGTTGCGGAGCATCTGTTGCATTCCCTTACCTGCGTGCTCCATCTGCTGCCCCATCTGCTGGTACTCCTGGCGCACGTGCTGCTGGACCATCTGCTGATTCATGTGCCGCACCTGCTTCATTACCTGCTCTGTCTGCTGTTGCATCTGCTGCAGCTGTTGCATCCGCTGCATCTGGGCCTGCTGCTGTTGTTGTTGATTCTGACCACCTTGAGCTACCGCTGCGGCCGGTAGCGTGAGTGCCAGTAATGACATCGTAAGGATGAGTTTTCGCATTGTCCCGTCTCCCGTTTAGTTGTAATCCGCCCTGTTGTCGGTGCCAGCGATCGATTTCATCGGCCGCCAGGCTCCGTCGACCACACTAAAGACACGGCCGATGTCCCAGAGGTAACGCAGGATCCTAAGCCTCTGGTGTACAACAGCTTACACCAGCCTGCCCGGCTACACCGCTGTATGCTTGCATTCCGATCATGATGCCACCGTTACTTTTCACGTCATGGTGGTGTCTCTTGTCTGAAATGGGGAGCCAGAGCGATGCGGTGCTCGTGCGCCGGATACTCGATGGCCAGGTGGAGTTGTTTCAGGTACTGGTCGAGCGATACCGGACAGAGTTCGGACGGTATGCTACGGCGATGTTGGGAGGAGACGTAGACGATGCGGCCGATGCACTACAGGAGGCATTCATTCGAGCATACCGTTCGTTGGCTTCCTGCCGCGATCAGGAGCGGTTCAAGGCTTGGCTATTTCGCATCGTCTCGAACCAGTGCCACAATACCAGGCGGGCCAGGCGCAGTCATGTCTCCCTGGACCGGATCGAGGAACCCGAAGACAGTGCTGCCGCGAGACGAATGGATGACGCCGAGATCGGGCAGACTATCGAGGCGGCATTGAACGAGCTAACGGGCGAGCAACGTGAGGCATTCGTGCTCAAACACGTAGAGGGTTACTCCTACGCTGAGATAGCGAGCCTACTCGACGTCGGAGAAGATGCCCTCAAGATGCGTGTCCACCGAGCGCGTGACGAACTACGGCACAAGTCGGAGGGGCTGAGATGACAGACGAAAAGCGATTTAGCCCCGAGGCACAAAGGTACCTCGATGGTGAGACCGTGAACGGACTGGATCAGTCCGAACTGGCCGCGGCCGACCTGTTCGGCCAAGTCATCCAGGAGTATGCAGCCAGCCTGAGGACTCCCGGCGCAGAGGTTGACCGGGCCGTGATGGATGCGATCGTGCCTCGGGCCCGCAGTCATCGCCCGGCTTCGCTCTGGCGTTGGCTGGTCCAGCCACATCTGTTCACGGTCCGCCCAGCTCTTGTAGCCGCCGCTGCCATCACATTGGTGGCTATCGGCGCACTCACGATTGACATTCCCGGGTTCACCGATGGCGAACAGGCAGCCGGCACCACGACGGGTCAACCAGCAACGATTCTGGTGCGGTTTGAGCTACGCGCCCCCGATGCAAACGAGGTCACGCTTGCCGGGTCGTTCAATGACTGGAGTCCGCAAGGGGTACAACTGGTCAAGAACGCCGCAAGCGGATTGTGGACGGCGACTGTGCCTCTCACACCGGGTGAGCACCAGTACCTGTTCGTAATTGACGGATCGCAGTGGATACCCGACCCCAGCGCCCACGCCCAGGTCGATGACGGTTTTGGACAGGCGAATAGCGTAATCGTGGTCGGTCCACGAGGAGTAGTTCGCTCATGAAACACTCACTCCATACACTTGCCTTCTTAGCGGTCGGGCTGTTCGCAATACTGCCTTCGGCTGCTCACTCGCAGGACGTACGCACCCGATTGCTGGACCGTGGTGCTTCTGTCGAGTTCGCGAACCAGGTAGCCGAAATCGTAGACAACGCGAGAGCGGAACAGCTACCGACCGAACCGCTGGTATCGAAGGCCCTCGAAGGATGGGCCAACCGGGCCCGAGTGCCACAGGGCCGCGTGATAGCAGCCCTGAATCAGTCGGTGCAGCGTCTCCGCACAGGGCGTCAGATCGGCCTCGCCGCAGGTCTGAATCCCCTACCCGGTCCCGTCGTGTCCGCCGCAGCCGATGCCATAGGTCGCGGAATGAGCCGTGAGCAGGTCGGTCAAGTCCTCGGTTCAGCCACCGGACCCGACGTCGCTGCCACAGGACTCACCGTCGCATCGGCTCTGGTAGCCCAGGGCTTGGCGACAGAGGCCGCGGTTAGGGTGGTGGGCGACGCGTTTCGTCACGGACGGCCGCCGGAGGAGATCCTCGAGTTTCCATCTGCCTTGACTGGGATACGCGCCCAAGGCCGAGAAATGTCAGAGATAGCACGCCAGATCATGCAGGGTGGCGGGCTCCCCTCACCTACCGCACCGGGCATGGGAGGTCGAGGAACTCGTCCTCAGGGAGTACCGGGAATGCCCGGCGACGGGCAGAAGAAGAAGAAGGGTAGTTCCGGCGGTCTGTGATACGCACGGCGCTGCTGGGTGTGGCACTTGCGGCGCCGGTGCCCCCGCTAGAAGCTCAGGAAGTCTCTGTCTTGTTGGGCGGGGTGCACACCGAGTACGCTGACTCCATAACGGGCGACGCCGGTACCGTCTCTCTCAGGTTGGGCGGTTCCTCTACCCGAGCGATCGGCGTGGCGGACGCCAGTTTCACTCGTTTCGTCGATGGAGTATTCGTCACTCAAGCCTCCGCCTACGGCACCTTGTTACTCACCAATCCGAACTGGAACGGCCCCAACCTGGTCCTCGCCGGTGGCCTGGACGGGAATTACATCGAAGACGGTTCAATCAGCGGTGGTGGGTCCATCGGGCCGGTTCTGGCAGTTGCCCACAAGTCGCTACTGACAACACTCGGTGCTTCCGTCGGCACCGTGCGGTCTGTAGCAGAGAATTCGTTCATCACGGGCACGGCCAACCTCAAAGCCCGATTCAACTTCCCGGGTGGCTTTTCGCTTGCCGGCGGAGCCGTGGCGGTTGTGGGTGACACTCTACAGTACCTGGACGGCACTCTGGAACTCGGTTACGACAATCGACGGCTACGCTCGATACTCATGGGCGGTGCCCGTGCCGGT
The DNA here is from genome assembly GCA_030597435.1 of Gemmatimonadales bacterium. Classification (GTDB taxonomy): domain Bacteria; phylum Gemmatimonadota; class Gemmatimonadetes; order Gemmatimonadales; family GWC2-71-9. Next base: position 5,896 of record JAUVRV010000048.1, read on the forward strand.
GATCTCTCGAACGATCCGTGGTTTCAAGTGAGAGTGAACTTCATGCTCGTCCCCACTGCCCTGCTCGAATTCGCGTTCGGTTCGTATCCTCGCGACCTGGTCGGATTCGAGCAGGGGACATACGCGTCCGCCGGTCTGCGGGTCAACCTCAGCGCGTCGGCCCGAGCGCCCTATAGAGCACCGCCACCACCTCCCCTTTCCGTCAGTCGCCAACAAGACGGCCGCACCCGAATCGTCGTCCACTATCCCCAATCAGCCAATCGGATGGAGCTAGCCGGCGATTGGACTAACTGGGACCCGGTGTCTATGAACTTGGTCGCAGCGAACGTGTGGGAAGTGATCACATCACTGGAGCCCGGAATCTACCGGTACTCCCTGATCGTCGATGGCAGCGACTGGACGCTACCCGATAGAGTCCCCAGCGAGCCCGACGGTTTTGGGGGAAGGGTCGGACTGTTGATCGTCCGGTGAGGTTCAGTCCTTCAATAGGCCTGGAACCAGGCTCGACTCCGCAGCAACGCCCCCGGGGCGGCACTGTTGAGCACTCTCTGAGTTGCGCATTGCGAGTACCGCACTAGCGCATTACCCAAAACCGTGTTTTGGTCTAGATCCACATTTGCCGCCATCACAGCACCATTGAAGTGCCCACCGGTGCCCGTCGTCTTCAGAGACTGACGGACGATGACGATTCCAAAGAACTGGAACCCGCCCTGAACCGACAAGTCGCCTTCCACGAGCAAGATACCTTGGCCGTAATTGCCATTGATGGCAGCGTCTCCGGAGATGTATGTGATCGGGAAATAGTCACCACAGTCAGATGTCGGATTGAGTGGGTCTCCCCAATTCAGAATGTCCGACGTATTGCACTGCGCTCCGTTGAACGATGGTTGCACCCCGGTGTAAGTACCCGGTGGAAGTACCCTCGTAGCCATCGACACCAAGGTTGCCCAGTCCAGATCACCGTAGTCGAAGAACGTTGAGTCGTTGATGGATGGGTCGGTATCCACTGGAGGAGTCCCCGCAATGCACGAGGCACCTGAGCACGCACCGATCGTCGTGAGGTTTCCAGCCGCCGGCAGTATGATCCCCGCGACCGAGGAATCTGGTGGGCATCCGGCCCAACCGGTCGGATCCTGGTCCATACCGTCGATTTGGGCGCTACCCCCAACGCGAGTTTGGCCCCGCGTCGTGAGTGCGGCCCTGATATCCATGCTTATCGGACGAAGCTTGACGAAAGCCCCGAGATGCTGGCGGGCCCCCCCTGCACCATCAACGGCCGTAATGTCAATCAGAAACAGTTCGCTGTTCAAGCGCTGGACTGACCCCGCATAGCTTCCCGTCCCTCCCGGTGTACTACCTGACACGGCCGCTGAACCGTTGACAGCCATCGCATTCCAGGTCGCCGAATTCCAGTTTCCTACCGTCTGCGAGAGTCCATGTTCTGCAGCGGAAAAAGCCTGACCGACTCGTCGCGTATTCGAAGCCATGCGGTGTTCCAGCACCGCCAGAACCACGAAGGCAGAGATCAGTGAACCGGCAACCACCAGTCCAAGCACCGCCACGAATAGCGCCATGCCCCGTTCGTTTGCAGTACGCCTCATTCGAGCAACCTCCCTAGAATCTCGCATTGTTGCGCAAAGCCGCCCGCGTGATAATCGAGTCGCGGGCATAGTCGACGCTCCCTCCCAGGCCCCGCACCAGTCGCTCCGACTCTCCCCGCATGATTATTGACACGCTGGCTATAGCGGTCAAAACACCAGTCACCGCGCTCGTTGTGTCGTGGTAGGTGAACGCTAGCCCAGTGGCACTCAGCGGACCCACCAACGGTCTGACTGCTGTCCACGAACCCGACCGGTTCGCTGTGCGCTGGCCCATCCACCAGCGGCTGTCGGCTGCTTGGAACAACGACAAGTCTTCTGCTTGAAAGCCTCTGACAGGCGCACCAGCCGTCACCGTTGCAAGCGCTGCAGCCTGGCCACCCGACGCTCCGGTGATCTCCACCGTCAGATCACTTGCCGCTGACCCGTCACTGCATACCCCTCCGCTCTGACCGGTGACCGCCCCAATCAGCCATACATCGTCGGCTCTGGTTCCCGGATCTCCATCGGCGAACACCAGAGACGAATCCTCTACCGCACTGGGAGCCCGCAGCCCGAAAACCGACCCGGACCGAATGGTGAGAACAACGGAGGTCGCCCCTTTCTTCGCGGGTGCGTCACACAGTACTCCGACCCAACGCATGCTACGAAACCGCAGGCGAGTTGCCGTCGCCACATTGATGTCACCGTCCGTTGCGTCCAATTCACGCAGGACGCTGGTCATATACGTAGCCCCAGCCCTCAGGTTCTGCTGGATATCCACTTTCTGAGCGCCTGCCTGGGTCACACGCTGCGTACCGACGATGGCTCTGTATGCTCCGGCGGCAACCAACGCCCCGAGAGTGAGTGCCACGATCAACTCCACCAGCGTGAAGCCCCTCGCACTCATCGAGCGCACGGGATCCCCGTTTCAAACGTGTCCACCCTCACCTGACCCCTCGCGCCTGGATACTCAGCAATCATCATTACGGGACGGACCTGACTGGCGGTATCTCCTGCTACAGTCCAGCTGAGTCGATAGATAGCTTCCACGGTATCCGCACCGCCGGCCACATTATCGCATCCGAGCGCGACCAGTTCATCGATCCGACCGCTCGCATGGTAGGCAGCGCCAACAGTCCGATCGCCCTCACCAATCACGCGAATGGTCGTGGCTGCAGTCCCAATCAGTCCCAACAACCCAACCGTCAAGATGAGCATCGCAACCATCAGCTCCACCAACGTGAAACCAGTGCCCCCATTGAGACCGTGCTTCATTGTCACCAAGACGCCTTTCCCAACGGAGATATCGTCAAAGTGTCGGAGAAACCCGCTCTAGCGAACACCAACGTCGACCAACCGGCTCCGATCGCAATGCCATTGGGAGAGAACTGGACCGAGTCCACCGAGGACTGAACAGACACGTGGTATCGGTCACTCAACTGGTCCACGGCACCAACGGTGTCCATTCCGGCACCAGCGACGCGACACGTGGTGACCCACACCCTGGCATTGGCTCCACTCACTACATGAACCACACCGCGGCACCCCCTACTCGCAGCTGCACCCCGGGCCTGCGCCACGTGTGTCACCATCGTCCTCCTTGCGCTCCGCACCAGCTCCCGTATCATCGGTTCCTTTAACTTGGGAATGGCCATAGCCGCCATCGCACCGATAACGGTGACTACCAAAAGGAGTTCGAATATCGTATATCCGCGTCGTCTCTGTCTCATTGCCCACGAGTCGCTGGTTGCGTGGTCGTGTAAGGAGTCCCCACATGGGACCGCCGGACCACAGATAGCAAGATGCCCCTTCTGCACCACGACAAATGTGGTCGACGTCACAATTGCCGGTTCTTAATGTTAGTATCGTCAGACTAATCTGGCACATTTCATGATTCGGACCTAGCTTTGCCGGAGAGTGAATTGAGCCGATGGGAACGTGAATCTCAGAGGATCCTGAACAATGCCCGCTGCCCGTCACACGACCCAAATGCTGCTCCTGGCCGCTTTCCTCGGAGTGGCGTTGATAGCGAACGCCGCAGTTCTGTACTACGGTCCGAATCCGGCGACCCGACTCGGCCTGGGATTACTGCTGCTCGCCCTCATAATGTGGCTCTCCGCACGTCTCGGCGTGGTCTCTCGCATTGCGCAATCGCTGAGCAAGGGCTACAAGCGGAGACAGTACGTCAAGTTGCGTAGCACGGTCGATCGGTTTCTGGACGAGGTCCGCCGGCTAAACTGGGCGGCTGCAGGTGCCGAGCGTGGTTTCCGTAGCGAGGATGAGGCGGCCCGGGACCTGGACGCCACTGAGAACCGTATGCACCAGCTGATCGGCAAGATAAGAGAGTCAGCCGGTTACGCCGCACCGGAACCGGACGAAGGACACGGCCCATAGCCGGACCCGTTAGAACCTGTCCAGCCGCACGGCACTAAGGTCGGTCGAGGCACGTCCCTCGAGCACGCACTCCGCCACCAACTTGCCGGTCACAGGGCCTAACGTGAGTCCGAGCATGCAATGACCGGTGGCCACGAACAGACCCTCCAGTCCCGGGACCGGACCGATCACCGGTAGCCCGTCGGGCATGCATGGCCTCAGACCGCACCACTCTGAGAGAGCTGCATCGTCCTCCATGCCATCGAAATAGAGTTTCGCTGCGTTGGTGAGTTGCTCCAATCGAGGTCTTCGGATCTCCTCGTTGATCCCAGAGAACTCGAGCGTACCTGCGAAACGAACGAACCCATCCATCGGAGTGCAGAAGACAGATTTCTCACCCAGCACACAGGTATTACGCAACGCAGGCGTGCGTCCCACTTCGGGGTCGCGGTCCCGGTGGTAGCCCTTGGCCGCTTGCATCGGGAGCGGAATCCCCAACTTGCGTGTCAGTTCGGCTGTGTAGGCACCGGCGGCGATCACAACCGAGCTGGCGGCAAGCTCGTCACCATGATCCGTGCGCACACCGCCCACCCGGCCGCCCCTGATCACAACCTCCGTGACACGAGAACCGCTCACGATCGCGGCGCCATGCCGCTCGGACCGAGCGGCCATTTCCAGCACGAACCGACGTGGATTGACGGTTCCAGCCTCGGGAAAGAACATGGCACCCACAACACTCCGGTTCACCGACGGCTCACGTTCCCTCATCGCACCACCATTCAACGTCTGCGGCTGATAGCCGTGCGACAACGCCAGTTCGGCTTCCGCGGCAGCAGCAGCTAGCGCCACTTCACTGCGATAGATTTCGTAGTAGCCCTCCTGGCGATATCCGCAGTCCAACGCCTCCTCCGACATGAGCCGCTCGAATAGCTCGCAGCTGGCGTGACCCAACGGTCCCAGCAGGTTCATGCAGTGCTCTACATGCTCCATGGTGCATTTGCTCTTGAACTGCCACAGCCACTTCATGAGTGCCGGATCCCATCGTGGGGCGACGTAGAGAGGACTCAGCTGGTCACCCATGGATTTCAATGCCTGCGTCACCCTACCCGGTTTGTTTATCGGGCCGTGACCCGGAGCAATGGTCCCAGCGTTACCGTAGGAAGCTCCCCCCCCAATCTCGTCCCGTTCAACGACCGTGACCGCTGCCCCA
>JAUVRV010000298.1 GCA_030597435.1 Gemmatimonadales bacterium
ACCGGGTTCGGCGAGAGATTAGACCCCTGCCGGGTTTCATCTGTGCCGGCTACCCCTGACTACGGTGTCACCCTCTCCCAGGAGTCAGCGTCATGAGGCAGGCAATCCACTGTTTGTTGTTCCTAGTGATAGCAAGCCCGGCGTTCGCCCAACAGGCGTCAATCGATACACACCCGCGCGTACAAGAGGCTCTCAACCTGCTGGAAACGTGGGTCGACGCGCAACGGGCTTACGAGGCCATACCCGGAATCTCGATGGCCGTGGTCTACGATCAGCAGCTGCTGTGGTCCAAGGGGTTCGGCTACGCTAACCGGGAACAACAGACACCGGCCACGCCACAGACGATCTACTCAATCTGTTCGATATCGAAGTTGTTCACTTCGGTCGGTGTCATGCAGATGAGAGACGCGGGTAAGCTGCGGCTCGATGACCCCGTGTCGCAGCACCTGGACTGGTTCGAGATCCAGGACAAGTACCCCGACGCGCCGCCGGTAACCGTGCAGGGGCTCTTAACCCACTCGTCCGGCCTGCCGCGCGAGTCAGACTATCCCTACTGGTCGCCGCCGGACTTCGCCTTCCCTACGCGTGAACAGTTGATGGAACGGGTGTCGGACCAGGAGGAACTGTATCCGGCCTTCGAGTACTTCCAGTACTCCAACCTCGGCCTCTCGCTGGCCGGTGAGATGGTAGCCACGCTGTCCGGTCAGTCATACGCCGACTACATCCAGCACGCGGTGCTCGACCCGCTCCAGATGAGCGCCACGTATTCCGACATACCCGTGGCCGAACACGGTGGACGCATGGCTCAGGGCTACAGCGCGCGGATGCGTGACGGTACACGACCGGCCGTTAACGTGTTTCAGGCTCGCGGTATCGCGCCGGCTGCCGGGTACGCTTCTACCGTAGAAGACCTCGGCAAGTTTGCCAGTTGGCAGTTCCGCGTATTGCACCATGACGCAGACGAAGTGCTGGCGCGTAACACACTGCGTGAGATGTACCGGGTGCACTGGCTAGATCCCGACTGGGAGACCAAGTGGGGCTTGGGTTTCTCGACCTGGCGCGCCAACGATAAGACCTACGTGGGCCACGGCGGCAGCTGCCCCGGTTATCGCTCTCAGCTGAACATCGAGCCCAAGGGCAAGGTCGCCACGATCTTCATGGCCAACGCCAGTGGTGTGAACAGCGGGTTGTTCGCGCGCAGGGCGCAGGAGATCATGGGCCCGGCCATAGCAGAGGCGGTCGATACATCCAAGAAAGCGAAAGCACCCGACGCGGCACTCGAGGTCTACACCGGCACTTACAGCGCGGCCCCGTGGGGTGGCGAGTTGGCGGTGCTCGTGTGGAAGGGCAATCTGGCCATGTTGTCATTACCCACCGATAACCCGTTGCAGTCGATGATCGAACTCAAGAAGACCGGCGAACACACCTTCCGCCGCGTGCGTAGCGACAAATCACTCGGCGAGGAGATCAGGTTCGACATCGGGCCGGACGGCAAGGCGTCGCGCATGTGGCGGCACAGTAACTTTGATTTGCGGGTGGTGCCGTAGGGGGATCAGGCAGGACGTGGATGCTACCGAACAGATGTCTCAGGCGTGCTAGCCTTTCGGCCACGGCGTTACAAAGCTGAACTGCTCCACCTCTCGCAATCGCTTGAAATCGCGCTCGTTTGTGGTCAGCAGTGTCACCCCGCGATCTCTGCAGGAAGCCGCCAGCAAGGCGTCATTTAGGAACGATCTCGAGAGATTCTTTGGGCTCACATGCTTGCCTTCAATCAATCGGGCGATCATCTCACCGCTGCGCTTCCAGCTAGTGTAGCTTGGCGTGATGACCCGCCCGCGTGACTCAAAAGGTGCGAAATACGACGTCTGGAGCTGCTTCAACTTGGCGGCGTCGATTGCACCTAACAGCAGTTCCTGTACTACTACCGAATGCAAGAACGTGAAAGGCAGATTTGTCTCATAGAATGCAACGAGTTGTTGCGCCCACTGCCTGTCCCTATTCGCCTTGATATATATGTTCGTATCCAAAACGTACTTGGTACGGCGCATCAAGCTTCCTCTACCAGATCTTCCACTATCTTGGTGCCAGCAAGTCTCTCGACGCCTTCGACTACCTCTTTACGGAATGCCACCAGATCCAATGCTCGATCCACCGTTTCCGTCTCGGTGCTGGTACCGAGGATTCGCTTGGCACGGTTCAGCTTCTTCTGACTGAGCCTCAGGTTCTTGCGGACTATGGTTGAGTCTTTCCTCATATATCACCTCCATCTATACAGACAATATATGTAATCGTACAGACACCAACAAGTGTGCGCGCGTTAGTGCTTTGAGACCGCCTCTGACAAGACCCAATCCTGGCACCAAACAAAAGGACCCCGCGCCTGCAAGGTCCTTTCGCCTCCGGTCGTGTAACGGTGCCTACCGCCTAGCCCCCTCCGCCTCACTCTCGGTCATGAACAGTCGACCCGTTTCGATCTCTGCCAGTATCCGATCGGTCGAGTACACGTGATCCAGCGCGGCGCGAATTGCACGCACATCGACCATGATGTTGCGGCCGCGCTCTGGTAGATAGATGAAATCGCGGCTCAGGCCCTCGATGTTGCGATCGAAGTTGAGACCCACGAGTTCCAGGTCGGGAGTTACCGCCGGTGAACCGGAGTTGCCACCGTAGGTATCGGCGGTCGAGATGAAGTTGAGTGGCGTTCTCAAATCGAGCCCGGCGGGCGGTGTCGTCCACCGTCCGGGTAGCGCCCAGTCGAACTGCCGCTCATGTGAGAAGTAGCGGTCGTAAATGCCGAAGAACGTTGTGTAGGGCGGCGCCAGGGTTCCGTTGTACTCGTACGACTTGACCACGCCGTCGGTGATACGCGGTGACGACGTTGCGTCGGGCGGGATCTCACTGCCATAGACCTCGAACCGAACTCGTCCCAGGTCACTCGCGAGTTGCCGTTCGCGCGCCACAAGCTGGCGGTAGTCCCGGAGATACTCGTTGTAGTACGGCTCGATGACGGATACGAGGTTAACCGCCGGATCGCTACTGGTAACCGCTCCCGCAGCCACAGCCCGCTGCGTACGACTTTGGTCACCCAACACTGACTGTTCGATCATTGCCGCCGCAGCCAAAGACGGTGTCATGCCCTGAAGCGCGGTGCGGGTGATCTCGTGATCGGCACCGAAGTAGCGCTCAAAGGCGCTGAAGCGTGCAGTCAACAGCAACTGCTCCAACTCCGCCGGATGACCCACGATGGCGCCCAGGGAGTCACCCATCGCAGCGCTGGGCGTGGCAATCATGCGATAAGCCATCAGAGCACGACGGATCGTGGCAGAACCGGAGCTGCTGCTGCCCAGCGACTGGAACGCACCGTACGCGGCAGCATGCGTCATCTTCTGCTGTTGGATCGCGGCGATCTCATCCAGCAGGTTGCCGTATCGCGAACTCAAGTCAGCGCGTGTTTGAATGGCAACCCGCAGATCACGCTCGGCATCGCCTTTCCGGGCCATGATAGCCGGATCTCGCAACGCCTCCAGCCGGCCGCTGTTGGCCTTGAACGAGTTGGACAACGAAAAGGCGCGGTTGCGGATACCGACTCGTTCCGCTTCGTCGGGATGTTCAGCGGCAAAGCCCCACAGTGCAGTGAGACGACTGTCGAGGAACGCGACCCGGGCCGGCACCGTCACGTCACGCTGGAACTCGAGCTGTGCCACCGTGTTCAGCCGACTCGTGGGCCCGGGGTTTCCGATCGCGAACACTACGTCACCCTGCTCCACGCCGTCCGATCCCCAACCGAAGTAGTGATCGGTCTGGTACGGATTGCCATCGTTGTCGTACACTCTGAGGAACGCGAAGTCGAGGGCGTAGCGCGGGTAGGTGAAATTGTCGGGGTCGCCACCGAAGAACCCCATCTGCAACTCGACCGCGAACACCAATCGCACGTCGGTGAAACGGCGGAACACATACGCCGAGTAGCGGCCGCCGTGATACAGCGAGATGATCTGAGCACGAATGGTTGCACCTTCACCCGAGTGGGCCGCGCTCAGTCGCGACTGGATCTCGCCAAACACCGCAGCTCTCGCCCGGTCCTTTGCGGCCGGATCATCTACCCGATCCACCGCGGCGAACACCGCGTCGCTCACGTCTTCGATCGCGATCAGCTGGTCGGCGTAGTAGCCCGGAATGGGTCGCTCGTCCTCGAGTGACGCGGCGTAGAATCCGCTATCCATCAACGTCTCGCCGGGCTGCGACAACTGCGCCACTCTGCCCCGCACGCAGTGATGATTGGTGGCCAACAACCCGTTGGGCGATACGAACGACGCCGAGCATCCGGGGATCCGGACCGCCGAAAGCCGCGCGCGCTCGAACCAGGCAGCATTGGCATCGAAGCCGTAGGTCTCACTGAAGTACTGGCCCGGCGCGTACTCGAACGTCCACATCTTGCCGTAGTCGAACTGGCCGGCCTCGACCGTGTCGAGGGAGGCGACTTGGCCACTCAGGACTATTGGAAGCGCTGCAAGTAACGCGAGAGTGAGCAGCG
>JAUVRV010000182.1 GCA_030597435.1 Gemmatimonadales bacterium
CTCGCACCCCTAGGGCTTCTGGACTCTGAAGTTCAGGGTACCTGAGGTGCCGGATAGGGTCACCTCGATGGTCCAGGCTCCTGTGGTGCCGTCGGTGGTCACGAACGTTCCGGTCTCGGTGAGGCTTCGTGAGTAGACCTGCGTGCCATCGGCATCGAGGATCAGCAGGGTACCGCTCCCACCTGTGATTGCGCCGGACTGATCGACGTTCGCCGTGGTGCCGGTGTTCTGCCAGGTGTAGGTCAGGGTCTGAGTGATGTCGACCATGTTGGACGCCTGGGCTTGGAAGCTGTCGGTGTTGTTCGTCACTTCCAACTGGTTGTCCGGGCCGAGCACGTTGTCGCTGCTGCAACCGGCGGCTAGCAGGACCAACAGTGTTGCAGCGGTTCCCGCGAGCGCAATCCTATTCGAGTACATCGGCTGACTCCTTTCGGTTAACGAGTGTGGCGTGGGGTCCTACCCCAACCGGGAATCCCGGCTGTACGCCAGCGAAGCCGACAAAGCTACGCCAGAGAAGTCGGCAAATCTACTCCGGATTACTCCAGTGCATTGTGACTCAAGTCACAGGAGCGCGTGTGGGGAATCACTCCCCTGGGCTTGTAGCTGGCCGGCACGATACCGCCCCAGTCCGTCCGACGCCGTCGTCATTGTTGCAGCGGGTGCCGACTCAGGTGTAGGCATATCTCGCGGATCGTGCCGTCTGGATTGAACACCCTGAATCCGTGGGGGGGGCAGCTCGCCTACCCGCGCCCGGCCCGCATGCTGGATCCACTTTGCCTCATACGACTCAAGCATGCCATCGCCCCACGTCTCGTTCACGCTGAGACCGCGCGACCCTCCGCTATCGAACTGGAACGGGAATTCCCGCCGTAACCTCCGCTGTTCCTCAGCGACCTCCAAGATCATGCTTACGTCGCTCTCGGCCAGTGGCTCTGTGCGTAGACCACTACCTCCACCACCAGCCGCGGCACCGCCACCGCCCGGTGGAGGTCCACCAGGGGGCGTGGGCGGGGGACCTCCCGCCCTAGGTCCGATCCCACGTAGCGTTCCACCACCCTGTGGCGAGCCAACGCCGGGTAAGGTCGCTCCGCTGCGAACCCTGGGGAATACCGTAACCCTAACCCGGCGCCCGCCGGACGGTACGATGCGTCTCATGGCTTCCGCGAGTGCCCTCGCGCGAGTACGCATGGAGACAAGCAGTAACCGTACATGGTGGAGCACGCGAGTGTACGCGGCGCGGATTGTCGTAACCGTACCACCCGCCGCCGCACGCGTCGCGGCACCAGCTCCGGGACGCCCAGCCACACGCAGAGCGCGACCCAAACCCCGTTGTATGAGTTCCTGCACGATCATGAGGAGGATTTCCTCGAGTAGCTGTTCCTCCGCCAGGTACGTCCATTGGTCGCGTACCGCGTGGTTGAAGTGCTGGCGGAAATCCGGATAGCGCTCGAGTTCACGGAACTCGTGAATGGAGGGTACGTTGGATATCCAGCGACTCGATCTGCCCACCTGTGAGATGTGTCCGGCACTGCGTGCATCGTCGAATTGATCTACGAACTCCCGGTCCCGTCCCGAAATGGGGTCGGGAGCATCGCCACCTAACACTCCGTGCGCACCTGGTGCGACTTCCAATCGTGGTAAAGCGTCGGGGTTGTACCGCTGCGCGAGGAACATGAGTGTGGCGTGTAACCGACCCAACGCGCGCGCCGCAGTGCGGCGCTGCATCGAGATCTCGTGCCGTCGCATCTCATCGCGAGTGAAGTGCCCGGCGCGATCGTGGTTGCGTCCGGGCTGGGCCCCACCCTGCATGCTCCGTGCACTCGGTGGTGGAGTGGGTGGGTCCGGTGGGTCCGAGCCCCGCGGTCGAAAGAACAGGAAAGGCGGCGGACCCTGTGGTGCAACACGTCGCCGTTGCTCCGCCTGTTGCGGGGGAGTGCCATAGATGACTTCTGTGTTGGGAATCGCAATGACGGGATCCGTAGTGAGGTAGTGTCCCAGGATCCACCCTCCGTTGGAGAGTTTTCTCCACTGCCCTTGAGATTCGACGACTTCGACCCGCGTACCTCGATCGAGGTTGCGCAGCCATCTGTAGCGTGCGCCGGGTCCCGACCGCACCGAGACCGGGTTCCTAACTGTGTGTGCCATGGTTCATAACTTCCTTGCTAGCGTAACGCAGGTGCCTCGGCTACCGGGGTAGCACGCAGCAAAGATCTGCAAGCGTCTGCACGCGAAGCTCTGCGCGCAGCGAACATGCTGTTGTTGTCGTTACTCTGTTTCCGCCGGAAGCTTGGGTGTGGTCTCGTCGTCAGGCAGGCATCGACTGCAACGTCGGGATGTGCCGTAGCAAGCCAACAGCGGCTCTAAGGGCGATAGGCGAGAATATGAGAGTGGGTACGGGTGTCGGCAAGCGGTGCCGTGGATTACGTGGCAGAGGGTGACTGACAAGCATGCTCACGCGTGATCCGATTGAACGACCCTCCCTTACGACCCAACTCCAAGACCTGTACGTTTGCTCGGCCTCGGAGTCACCCTCGAGAGCCTGGAGGGATCCACCGCGGACCAAAGGAGGCGATGATGACGGACACGGATGATGATGAAACGAGACTACGTTCTTAACGAGATGACGTGGCACAGGATCAGAGATGCTCACTTCGAGGTAGCTGTTCTGCCCTGGGGTGCCACCGAATCGCATAACCTGCATCTACCCTACGGTACGGACACGCTCGAGTCCACGCACATTGCCGCGGAGGCCGCTCGCATCGCAACTGAGGGGGAAGCATCTGTTGTCGTTCTGCCAACCATACCCATTGGTGCCAACGCTCAACAACTCGATATTCCCCTCACACTGAACCTCAATCCCTCCACGCAGGCTGCCGTGCTGCGAGACATAGTGGTGAGCCTGGCGGCGAGCGGTGTGAACAAGCTCCTAGTGTTGAACGGCCACGGTGGTAACGAGTTCAAACCCATGATCCGAGAACTCCAGGTCGACACGGCGCTGTTTCTTTGCACAGCGAATTGGTATCAGTCGGTCGACTTCGATCTGTATTTCGATGAACCGGGCGATCACGCGGGAGAGATGGAGACGAGCCTCATGTTGCACCTGGAGCCGACATTGGTATTGCCACTCGAGTTGGCAGGTGACGGCAAAGCACACCCGTTCCGCGTTACCGCCCTCAGGGAAAGCTGGGCATGGGCCCCGCGTGCATGGACCAAGGTGACCGATGATACGGGGATCGGTAATCCCGTGCGCGCGACGGCAGCGAAAGGAAAGAGCTACTTCGAGGCAGTCAGCGCCAAGATCGCGGCCTTCCTGGTCGAACTCTCAGCTACACCGCTGGAGGAGATGTACTCAGTCCCTTGATGCTCGGCCGGCCGAGCCCCAAGTTCAAGCGGTCTTACTGACCGCCCTCGTACTTGAACGAGACCTTCACCTTGGCGCGGTAAGCTTGAACCTTGCCGTCCTTGAGCTGAACATCCAGCTGTGATATCTCCGCCACACGAAGATCTCGCAGGGATTCGGCGGCACGCGCGACCGCGGCCGCGGCTGCCTTCTCCCACGAATCGGTGCTGGTGCCGACTAACTCAATGACCTTGTAAACGCTCTCGGACATCTTCGCTCCTCGTTGGTTTGAAGCCTCGGTTTGCCAGTCGCCACAGACGACGGCAGGGTAGCCGAAAAGGCAAGGCAAACGTGCAGCGGGGTACCGGTGACTGCAAGTACGCTGGCAGACAGCCGAGCCGCGGCTCTTTGCCGCGACTCAGCCGACGGCCGTCAGCTCCCGCCACCGCCGGTTCGATTCGGCCGCCGCCACCTGATCGGCGCCGGTGGCTCCGCCTTGAGTTCGATCGACTCTGTCTGCAACAGGCGCAGCGCTTCTTGCACCGCGGCCTCGAGCTGCGGGTCGCCACCGTCGATCACCGGTCGCGGATCGTTCCTAACCTCGATGTCGGGCGCCACACCCTCGGCCTCGACTGCCCATTGACCGTCGACATCGAAGAACCCACCGCGCGGCGCCACGAACCGGCCGCCGTCCAGCAGTGGTGGTGTGTCCCACGTTCCTACCAGACCGCCCCATGTGCGAGTACCCACCAACGGTCCTACTCCGCTGAAACGGAACAGGTAGGGTAGCAGGTCGCCGCCGGAGCCCGAGCGTTCGTTGATGATCATGACCTTGGGGCCCCACAGACCGGCCATGGGTTGGGTGAATGGCTTGCGGTCGCCGGCGCGGGAATTGAAATAACCGGTGAGTTCGCGACCCATCACCTCGACGAAGTAGTCGGCCGCCGAGCCGCCGCCATTGTTGCGCTCGTCGATCACCGCACCCCGCATGTGCTGCTGCGCAAAGTACATGCGGTTGAAGTAGGCGTACCCGCCGCGACCGGTGTTGGGCAACCAGACATAGGCGAGCTGACCGTCGCTCATGTCGTATACCTTCTGTCTGTTGCCTTCTACCCAGGCCCAGGTCCGCAGTTGATTCTCGCTCGACGTGGGCCGCACCAGGATGTCACGCGCACCGTCCATGGAGGGCCTGTCGTTCACACTCACGGTAATGGTGCGTCCGGCGGTGCCCTCGAGCAGCATGAACGGGTTGGTGGGTGTCCTGAGTGCGCGGCCGTCGATGGCAACGAGGTAATCGCCTTCGTTCACGTTCATACCCGGCATGGCTAGCGGACCGTTCAAGCCCGGCGTCCAGTCCTCGCCGGTGTAGATGCGGGTCATTCGGTAGAAGCCGTCCCGCTCCTCGAGATCCACGCCGAGTAGTCCCGTACGTGGGCTGGTGAGATCGGGGTAGTCGCCACCGCGTACGTAAGAGTGACCCACCGCGACCTCACCCGAGAGCATGTCGAGTAAGTGGTTGAAGTCGGACCGGTGGTTCACCTCAGGCAGCCAGTCACTGTACCACTGCCACACCTCGTCCCACGGTGCACCGTGCACGTTGTCGACATAGAGGAAGTCACGCATGAAGCGCCAGCCGTCGCGCAGCATTTGGGCCCACTCGGCGCGTGGCTCTACGCGAATGCGAATACCGTTCAGTGATAACCGTCCGTCACTGCCGCTCGGCGCCGAGCCACTGGTGCTCACGATGGTCCAGTTACTACCAGAACGGTACATCAACTTCTTCTTGTCGTGCGACACCGTGACTGCCAGCACACCTTCCAGGAAATCCTCCGCCTCCGCGTCCTCCAGCGTGTAGCGGTGCAGCTTCAAGCCTCTAGCGTTGGGGATCGCCTCGGCTACGAACACGCGACCCTCCGTTGCCTCGACCAGACCCTGGTAGTCCCGCAGTGGCAGACCCGGTGCATCGATGATCCGCCGGTTGATACCGTCGAAGTCGATAGTCACTTCGGGCGTCTCGCTCGCTCCACCACCGCGTGCTGGGCGGTCTCCTTCATCTCCTTCATCTCCTTCCCCTTCTTCCCCGTCTTCCCCTTCTCCTTCCCCGTCTTCCTCATCACTCATAGGTAGGAACGGCGAAGCCTCTCCCTCCTGCAGCCACGCGACATACACCGCTCGCGTACCCGGCCGGTCGTACGACGTCATGTCCAACCAACCGGTGTTGAGCCCGTAGTCGGTCGACGCCAGGAAGTAGAGGTACTTGCCCCCGGCATCCCATACCGGGGTTATCGCGTCGGCCATGCCGTCGGTGAGCTGACGTGTGTCGCCGTTCTCGGTATCGTGCACGAAGATGGCGCGTAGTTGATTGTCCAGGCGTCGCGAGTAGGCAATCCAGCGCGAGTCGGGTGACCACACCGGGTTCATGGTGCGCTGCGGGTGCGCGAACCGATCCGTGTCGACGTGGGTCAGATCGCCCGAAGCCAGATCGACGATCAATACGCGGTAGTCGGTGTCTGTGAACGCCAGCCGCGTGCCGTCGGGCGACCAGGTGGGCACGAGGTAGAACGTCGGATCGGGAATGTCTATGCGGCGGGCGTTGTTACCGTCCTGGTCCGCGATCATCAAACCGTACTCACCACCGTCGTCGTTGAACCAAGCGATCTTGTCACCTTGGGGGGACCACACCGCGTGCCGGTCGGCCACACCGGAGCTGTGCGTGATGTTGCGCCAACTGCCTTCGTCGGCGGGAATGGTGAACAGATCACCGCGGTACTCGAACAG
>JAUVRV010000402.1 GCA_030597435.1 Gemmatimonadales bacterium
ATAGGGAAAAGGGTATGGGGAGGGGGGGGAACCGAGAAGCCGGGATACCGGGATACCGTGGAACGGGGAAGGGGGAACAGGGAAAGGGGAAAGGGAAAAAGGGAAAGGGGGCGAAACGTCAGCGAATCGGGAGACCGGGCAACCGGGATTCCGTGAGGCCGAGACTAGGAGGTGGAGAAGTAACAGGGGAGAGAACGCAAAGCGTCGTTCGACCGACGATACGCCACTTCGACCCTACGGTAGCCGGGTTTTCTCCCACGCCTCGATGCTGCGGTCCAAGTTGGCCGGATATGTGGCGACCATGTCACCGGTCGGTGACACATAGAAAGTGGCTTGCCGGACCCTGGGGAGCCGGCTGGCGCTGTATTTGATTACCCAGACAAACCGTCTTCCGTTGAGTTCATCTACGCCCTGGGACGCGAAGCTCGAGTTCCGATTGGATAACGGCTTCATCGGACCCATGAAACTGCCCACCTTCAGCATGGCCACCGCAAACGATCCGAGGCCCAGTAGCAGACTGACGAAAGCCAGTACGATCAGCCACTTGAAGAGTTTGTACATGGTGCTTCTCCCGGTGCAGCACAGTACTCAATCTTGGGAATATCCTCGTGCAGGTCAATCGGGAGGATCCACCTGTGTCGGATCGTACTCCAACACAATCGGCTGAATCAGCCTCCAACTACCACCCTGTACACCGGCTGTTCAAACACGTTTTGCACAAAGTAGAGAGCGATGTAACTGATCAGGGCCGCGATGGCTGGGGTGGCTATCCAGCCGAGCGCGATATTCCGAAGCACGGACCACCTGATCTGTCGCGCACCCTTCAACCCGTGTGCGAGTGCGAGTCCACAGACAGCGCCAACCACCGCTTGTGAGCTGGATACGGGAACCAATGGTATGGCGGGGAGGCCGATACTGGAGACGAACGACTGGAGGGACCGGGACGAGAAGACAAACAGCACCATGGAGTGTGCCATGACTACCACCCAACCGCCCACCGGTCCTACTGTCACGATGCTCTTGCCCACCGTCATCATCACGCGTTTGGAGAAGAAGGTTCCGACGGCGACTGCGAGTCCACCCAGCAGGAACAGCCGTTGCGGTCCCGTTAACGTGAATAGGCCGAGTGACATATCCTCGAGTGTGGAAGCAGGTAGGAACACCCCCACCACGTTGGCGATGTTGTTGGCGCCGAGGCTGTATGCTCCCAGTGCACCGGCGACAATAAGGCCGACTCGTGTTGCCTGGTCCAGCCACAGGATGTGGGGTTTCGTGACGTGGATGATCTTCTGGGTCACGCGATACAGCACGAGTGCGAACAAGGCCCCTAGTATGGGGCAGGCAACCCATGTGCCCAAGATCTTGGTGAGTGCAGCGGGGTCCGTGGGTGTGGAGCTGAACAGGTTCCAACCAACGATACCACCAACCACGGCTTGTGTCGTGGAGACAGGCAGGCCGAGCTTGGTCATGCCGTAGACTGTGAGGGCTGCTGCGAGCGCTACCGTGAAAGAGCCCCCTATTGCGTTGACCGACCCGAGTTCACCGAGCCCGTGGGAGGCACCGGCTCCGCTCACCACAGCACCCAGGACGACGAACACGGCGCAAACCGCGGCCGCCGTGGAAAACCGCAGCATTCGGCTCCCGACCGCGGTGCCAAACACGTTGGCGGCATCATTTGCACCCAGTGACCAACCCAGGAACAGGCCGCTGGAAAGGAAGATGATAAAGGTCAGATCCATGATATCGTTGCTGTCGCGGTCTAGATCGATCGCTTTACAGCATAGATCGCGAGTGCGTCGCCCGCATTGTCGGCCATGTCGGCCAACCGATCAACTAACCACACATGGCCACGCAACTGCATCTTGCGGTCGAGAGGCAGGTCGGACTTGAATATCCGTTCGATGAGGCGGAGTGCGATCGTTTGGGAAGACTTCTCGTAGAAATGGATCTTGTGGATGTGATCCCGTGCAGCTACCGGGTCACGGAAGTAGCTCCTGGCGGCAAGGACAACGGCTTCCACGGCGTCTGCTGCAAGACCAGCACACTCGATCCAGTCGTCGTGATACTCGGGAGGGATTTCAGGCTGCTCGATCCGGACCACCAGCAGACAGTGCTCCATATCGTCGAGTAACCGGTCGAGAGAACCGAGCAGTCCCAGCACGTCGCCTGATGTATCGGGCAGTAGCATCTCGGTGTACATGGCCTGCCCAATCGAGCTGCGTAAGGCATCGCCTCGGCTCTCGAATTGGTTCACCTGTTCACACTTCTCTTCCACGGACTCGTCCCAACCGCGCCTTATGTACTGGCTGATCCCGTGCTTGTAGGCCAATGCCGCTTCAGATACGACGTCCAGCATCTCGTCGATCTGAGATTTGAGTTCGCGGGTGCGTCGAAATGGGGAAATCCTCAGTTCAGCCATGGTCTGTCGCTTCCCTTGAGCAGATGTCCTTATGGTGTTGCTTCAATGCTGCTTCTCTGTGGAACTGGCAAACATCATGATCTCGACCAGATAATCGGGGCCCATGAGATCTGCGCCGATCATTGTGCGCGCAGGTCCGGTACCGATGAACTCATCAAGCAATTCGTCGACAACTCGACCGTGCATGATGTGGGGTACAAACACGTGGACCGCGTTCACGTCGCTGAAGTCCATCTGCGCGGCCGCAAGGGTGTTGCTGAGGTTGGCCAGCGTCTGCCGAGTCTGTAACTCGATCTCTCCCTTGGCGACCCCGTTTGATCCGGAACCGACCATGCCCGCCGTGTATACGCGATCTCCGATTCTGATTGCCGGAGAGAACGGGCTCTGAGGTCGTTGTGCGCCTTCTGCAAGCACGACCGAGCGATCAGCTCCACGGTGGGCTACGCATTGGATCTCTACTCCGAACACCGGGTTTACGAGTTGCGCCCGTACAGTAGCGCGCGCCGGTGGTTCGTCGCCTACGAACTCCCGGTAGGCAGTGTTCATCGCTCCGAAATCCCGCGGATCATTCAGGAACACCGTACACGAAGTGAGGTCGCTGTAGTCCATCTCGGCAGCATCAAGCACCGCGCCGATGTTGCCAAACACTCTCCGGGTCTGAGTTGCCACGTCTCCGGTCACCGGTTGA
>JAUVRV010000260.1 GCA_030597435.1 Gemmatimonadales bacterium
GGTGGCGTTGGCAACGCACCATCCCGTGGAGATGAGATAGGCGCTACGGCGATTCAGATCTTCACCAAGACACCCAACCAATGGCGCGAGCCTAGGCTGGCGAATGAAGAGATTGAGAGATTCAAAGTAGAGCTGAGCCGGAGTGGCGTTTCCGCCGTAGTGACCCACGATTCCTACCTGACCAACCTCGCGTCTCCAGACGACAAGCTGCGAGCGAAATCCATTGCCTCCTTCAAGGCGGAGCTGCGTCGCTGCCGCACACTAGGTGTGGAATTCGCAGTGACGCACCCCGGCAATCACATGGGAGACCGCGATGCCGGCATCGAGCGCAACGCCGCCGCGTGCGCGGAGTGCCTGGAAGCCGAAGACGGGCCCATGGTACTGCTAGAGACCACGGCGGGCACCGGAACGGCGTTGGGCTCGACGTTTGAAGAGCTAGCTGAGATTCGCCAGTTGATACCGCACTCACTGCGTGAACGTGTCGCCTTCTGTGCAGACACATGTCACTTGTACTCAGCTGGTTACGACCTAGTCAACAACTGGGACGGCGTATGGCAAGAGTGGGATCACAAGCTTGGCTTGCGCAATCTCCACTGTCTGCACCTCAACGATTCGATGTATCCGTTTGACTCGAGACGCGATCGGCATGAGCTGATCGGCGAGGGCACGCTCGGTCCCGAACCCTTCGAGAAAGTGATGCAAGATGATCGGTTCCGGGGTATCATCAAGGTGATAGAGACACCCAAAGGCGATGATCCGGTTGCCACCGATCGTCGCATGCTGGTCCGGTTAAGAGGTTACAAGTAGAGGATTTGCGTCAGGAGAGCCGAATGAGACGAATGCGCTCGATAGTGATGGCCGTCGTCGTTGCAACGACCGTTTCACTGAGTCTGGCCGCGCAACTGACAGGTCAGAATCCAACTCGGGTCATCGTGTTCATTCCCGACGGTGCTGGTGTCGGTCATTGGAGCGTTGCCAATCTGTCGACGAGCGATTTCGCCTTGCGCCAGTTCTCGGTAGCAGGGCTCGTCGATACCCGAGGGGCAGACCACATCTACACCGGCAGCGCGGCCACAGCCACTGCTTACGCAACCGGGGTACGCACCTATCGCGGCGCCATTGGCGTCGGACCAGATACGCTGCCCTTGAAGAATGTGTTGGAACTGGCTCAGGAGAAGGGCCTCGCAACAGGTCTGGTAACAACCGGTCGGATAACGGACGCTACTCCCGCCGCATTCGCAACGCATGTGCCCAACCGTGTCTATGAATGGGAGATCGCAAGGCAGTTGAGTATCAAGAACATCACCGTCCTACTGGGTGGCGGGCGGGACAGCTTCGAAGCATGGGACCGGCCGGATTCGACCGACCTGATCGCATCCCTCAAAGAGAGCCACACCTTCGTGGAGACACCGGCCGAACTCAGCGAACTGGAGCTAGACAACGTCGAGTCGCTGGTCGGCCTATTCACCCCATCCGACATGCCTGTCTATCCCGAGCGCTCACCGTCGTTGTCAGAAATGGCGAGCGCGGCGCTGGCCGTGTTGGACAAGGATCCCGACGGGTTCTTCCTGCTGCTCGAGACCGCGTCGACCGACACCGAAGCACACGCGCGGAGACCATACGATGTCATCGCCGGTGAGATGCATGACGTGAATGAGACGATCAAAGTCGGACTGGAGTATCAGCGCAGGCACCCCGAGACGCTGTTCGTCGTGATGGGCGACCACGAGACCGGCGGCATGGCGGTTCAAACGGCCAGTGTTGCCAATCTGGTGGGCAGTACCCGCTCGGGCTTGAACGACGTCGGGAACCGACTGGCCGAGATCAGTAGCCTACTGAACGGTAACGAATCCGCGATGGCTGATAGCGTTAGAGCACTCATTGCCCAACTGTCTGCACCGCTACAGCAAAGGCGGAGAGACGTAGGTGATGGGGCCATGCTGGTCACACGCTACACCAGCGAGAATCACACGGCTCTAATGGTACCTGTGTTCGCCAAGGGACCGGGCGCAGAGCGGTTCGGTGGAGTCATCGATAACGACAGAGTGGGTCGACTGCTGATGGAGGCAGTTGGCCGCTAGCTCAGTCAATTAGAACCATACTTCCGTTGCCCCACAATATTGTTAAATTGGTTAACTATGTGGAGCCTGCGAGAACATCGGTGGCACCGCAGGGTGGTGTCATCGGCGGTGGTGTTGTTCCAATTCGCCACCGTCACGTGGATTCCTGTTGTACACCCGCTGCTCCATCCAGATACTCCCCCACCTGCCGAGACCAATCAACTAGCCGATCACAGTGAGCATCAGGAGAACGGCGCCAGCGCCGAGACCTCGTGCTTCATCTGCGCGGCAGGACACCAGTTCTCGGCTTCGGTCGACCAGCGCCTCCCTCTGGGAGACGGAGTGTCGTGGCGGGTCCCCCTCAACACACTGCAGTGCTGCGCATCACCTGACGCCGATACGCCGGCAAACGCGGCCCGAGCACCTCCAAGCATCCTCTAAAGCACCAACTGAATAGCCAGGCAATGCAGCACTCCACATCCGGGGTGCGTCACCTGCGTTCAATTTGCATGCTAATGAGGATGAGTCGATGCGTCTCGGAATACGCCCGATCCTGTTGTACGTAGCAACAACGACAATAGCACTCACATTCTCGACCGTCCCACTGGCGGCCCAAGAGCCCGAGACCCGGGCAGACTCGCTCGAACAGATCTTGAGAATCTTGATCGCCCGGATCGACTCGCTCCAGAGCGTACTCGACAGCCTTGTCAGCCAGGGTCGCGACACTACCGAGGTAGTCGACGAATTAGCCGCGCTGCGGGCCGCTGCTCGCGCCAAGGTACCTGAAGCTGCCGACACAGTACCGGACAAATTCGTCATACAGTCACGCAACCTCAACGACTTCAACCCGGAGATAAGCGTAACGGGAGATGTGCGCCTGACGGCGAATCGACCTGGTCCCCAAGTCAACAACGTAGACCTTCGAGAATTCGAGTTCGGATTCCAGGCTGCACTCGATCCCTACTCGGTCGCCAAGGTTTTCTTCTCGCTCGGTGAAGACGCGTTTGGTCTGGAGGAAGCATACGTGTATTGGACCGGTCTTCCCGGAGGCATCCGACTCGACCTGGGGCGGTTTCGACAGCAGGCTGGTGAACTCAATCGGTGGCATCTCCACAGCCTGCCCCAGAGCGAGTACCCTCTCGTCATCCGGGAGTACTTCGGCCCCGACGGCCTCTCGGGAAACGGCCTGAGCTTCTACAGTACTCTTCCCTTTCAAAGCCCCGGGGGCGGTGTCCATGAATTGTGGGCACAACCCACGGTCGGCAAGAATCCAGTGTTGTTCGACAACGGCAACCGCATGTCGATCTTGGGCCACCTCAACAATTTCTGGCAGCTTAGTCGCTCTACGTACTTCCAGCTGGGGGCAACCGGGCTGTACGGGCAGAATCCCGACACCAACTTGGTGACGACCGTCTTGGGCGCCAACCTCCGCTTTACTTGGCGTCCGCCCGAGAGGTCTCTCTACAAATCCTTCACGATTCGAGGTGAGGGATTTGCGATTAAGAAGAAGTACGGTGGAGTCGGCGACACCAAGTTCGGCTGGTACGTCGAGAGCAGCTACCAGATCTCACGCCGACTTCACTTCAGCGGGCGGCTCGATTATGTGGAACCGCTCGAGACGCTCAATGGACATAACTGGCAGACCGTAGTGAACTCGACCTTCTGGCAGAGTGATTGGGTGTTCATAAGAGCAGAGTGGCAGCATCTGTCGGTACCATCGTTATCGATGGGACGGGCAACGTCGGATCTGTTCGTACTCCAAGTTGTCTGGTCCCTCGGTCCCCACAAACATGAGTCCTACTAAAATGACTGACGACAAGAACATGACTCAATGGTGCGCAGTCGCCACGTTTCTCGTGACCCTCGCACTGAGCATACCTGCGCAAGCTCAAGAGAAGATCAAGGTGGTAACAACGCTAACGACCTATGCAGACATCGTGCGCCAGATCGGTGGCAATCGCGTTGATGTCATCCCGTTGGCTGATGGCCGTGAGAACATCCACCATGTGCAGCCCAAGCCGAGCCTCGTGATACACATGAAACGGGCTGACATGCTCGTTACCACCGGGTTGGATTTGGAGATGTGGCTACCACCGCTAATGGACAAAGCCAACAACCCGGACATCGCCAGCGGCACACTCGGGTTCGTTGCGGTGGCACCAGGGATAAACCTGCTGGACGCACCGCAGACCCTGAGTCACTCCGAGGGTGATACCCACAAATTCGGGAACCACCATATCTGGACCGAGCCGGCTAACGCCCTCATTATCGGCCGCAACATACTGACCGGTCTGACCCGTCTCGATCCGGACAACGAGACGTACTACGAGCAACGATATGCCGCCTGGAAGGAAGTGGTCATGCGGGCGTATGTCGGAGATGAGCTGCTCGAACTGCTTGGACTCGACCTGGTAGTAGACCTGGATCGAGAGGGCGAACTATGGTCGTTTGTCAGTGCTCAGAGCTTCCAAGGTAGGCCGTTGACTGAACGGGTGGGCGGTTGGCTGGGTCAGATGATGCCATACCGTGATCAGGAAATGATCTGCTACCACAAGCAGTGGAGTTATTTCACACGATCATTTGGAGTCAGCTGCGCGGAGTATGTCGAACCCAAGCCCGGAATACCACCCTCTCCCAAACATGTTGCGAGAGTGATCAATACTATCTCCGCCAGGAACATCCCCGTACTGCTCGCAGTCAACTATTACGACCGCGACCAGACTGAGATGGTTGCCGAGCGAACTGGAGCGACCGCTGTAATCATTCCAATGAACGTCGATGGAGGTCCCCATACGGAGACATTTGTCGAGCTGATGACGCTCTGGGTGAACCGACTCGCGGCGGCATTCGCCGAACAATCGACAGTGACGCGACCCTAACCAAAGAGACCCATGGCTGACCTCATCGAGATTATGGCGGCGCCGTTCGCGGCATGCATGATCCTAGTAGCTCTGTTCGCCTACTTGGGCATACACATCATCGCCCGTGA
>JAUVRV010000175.1 GCA_030597435.1 Gemmatimonadales bacterium
CAACGCGATCGGCTCTTCAACGGGACCGGATCGAGTCCTTTTGCCGGAGCCACGGTGTCCCGTGGGACATAGATCGGCGCCTTGCGTGGCTGCGCAGCGACGACAAACTCTGCGATCTTCTTCGTATGGTCCGGTGTCGTTCCGCAGCACCCTCCCACAAACATGACACCCGCCTCCACCATCCTGCGGGCATACCGTGCCATGTACTCCGGAGCAGCCAGGTAGATCTTTCGGTTGCCCACATCTCGGGGCAGTCCCGCGTTGGGTAGTGCAGAGATCGGTAGGTCGGTGACCTGTACCATGCGTTCAATCGCGTCCAACATGGCTGCCGGACCCACCGAGCAGTTGAGTCCGACGACGTCCGCTCCCCACTCGGTTATCTGTTGGGTGGCGGTTTCGACGCTGGTGCCATACGAGGTGTGCCCATCCTCACCAAACGACATCTGTGCGAAGATCGGCCGATCCGTGAGCTTACGAACGGCACGGAATGCGGTATGGAGTTCATCCACGTCGGCGAATGTCTCGAGCATGAATCCGTCGACGCCACCGTCGAGCAACCCCTGCACCTGGCGCTGGAACAAGCGGACGGCTTCATCTCGGCTGGTTGGGCCCCAGGGCTCGATTCTGATTCCGAGCGGTCCGATGGCACCGACCACGCAAGCCCGATCGCGAGACGCCCGCTTGGCGATTTCCGCCGCAGCGCGGTTCACTTCCTCCGTACGATCATCGAGGTTGAAGGCCGATAGCTTCACCGGACTTGCGCCGAACGTGTTGGTTTCCAGGATCTCGGCACCAGCCCGCACGTAGCGTCCGTGGACCTCTTGCACCAAGTCGCTGTCAGTGAGATTCAGTTCGTCGTAACAGACGTTCACAAACACGCCCTTGCTGTAGAGCATGGTTCCCATCGCGCCATCGAGCACGTGGACGTGACCGTCCGTGATCATTGCCCTCAGCTTGTCGGTCATGGTGTTGTGTTCACCTGTGGGTCATAGCCAAGATTGGGCGAGAGCCATCGTTCCATTTCACGCACGTCCATACCCTTTCTTTCGGCGTAGTCCTGGAGTTGATCAACGGCGATTTTGCCCATCCCGAAGTACATCGATTGCGGGTGTGAGTAGTACCAACCACACACCGACGCGCCAGGTTGCATGGCGTAGCTAGCGGTCAGCGAGATGCCGGTGTTGTCGCTCACGGCCAACAACTGGAACAGAGTTCGCTTCTCTGTGTGGTCCGGGCAAGCGGGATAGCCCGGAGCTGGTCGGATTCCGGTGTACTGTTCCCGAATCAACTCCTCGTTCTTCAGTCTCTCGTCCGCCCTGAATCCCCAGAATTCAGTCCGTACTTTCTGATGCAACAACTCCGCGAAAGCCTCAGCCAGCCGATCGGCCAGCGCTTTGACCATGATGCTGTGATAGTCGTCGTGCTCCTGCTCGAACTCAGCGCAAAGCTGCTCGGTGCCGATCCCGGCTGTGACGGCAAACGCACCGATGTAGTCGGCGAGATCTGTCTCTCTTGGAGCAATGAAGTCGGTCAGGCAGTAGTTGGAGCGACCGGGTGGCTTCTGCTGTTGTTGCCGCAGATTGTAGAGGTGTGCGCGAATGTCGCTACGACCGTCGTCGTTGTAGATTTCGATGTCGTCGGTGCCTACCGCATTGGCAGGGAATAGACCGAAGACTCCGTGTGCTTTGAGCAGCCGGTCATCGACTATCCGCTCTAACAGCGCTTGTGCATCGTGGTGGAGCTTCTTTGCCTCGGGACCGACGACAGGGTCATCCAGAATCGCAGGAAAGAGCCCCTTGAGTTCCCACGTCTTGAAGAAAGGTGACCAGTCGATGTACCCGACCAACTCACCCAAGGGGTAGTCCCTGAGCGTGTGGACACCTATGACGCGTGGTCTTGGCGGAGTATAGGAACTCCAGTCCAAGTCCACCTTGCGTTTGCGCGCTTCGTCCAGCGAGAGAAGCCGCCTCTCGCTCGCACGGGACGCCCGCGACTCACGGCTCTTGCTGTACTCATTGCGTACTGAGTCGACGAAGGTCGGCCGCCGCTCTGGGTTCATCAGCTGACCAACGACGCCGACGCTACGAGACGCGTCACTGACGTGGATCGTGGGCCCGCTGTACTGCTGTTCGATCTTGACGGCGGTGTGGACCTTTGACGTCGTGGCACCGCCGATCAGGAGTGGAATGTCGAAGCCCTCGCGCTCCATCTCGCGCGCGACGTGCACCATTTCGTCCAAGCTGGGAGTGATGAGGCCACTCAAGCCGATGATGTCCGCTCCCTCCCGGCGTGCTGTATCCAGGATCTTGGAAGCAGGAACCATCACGCCGAGGTCGATTACTTCGTAGTTGTTGCAGCCGAGCACTACGCCCACAATCTTCTTTCCGATGTCGTGCACGTCGCCCTTCACCGTAGCAAGCACCAGCTTCCCATTGAACTTCCGAGCGGTGCCACTTTCAGATCGCTCCTGCTCGACAAAGGGCATGAGATAGGTGACGGCTTTCTTCATTACTCGTGCGCTCTTTACCACTTGCGGCAGGAACATCTTGCCACTGCCAAAGAGATCACCTACCACGTTCATCCCATCCATCAGCGGGCCTTCTATGACCTCGATTGGTCGGTCGCACTTGGTGCGGGCCTCCTCTACATCCTGCTCGATGAAATCGAGAATGCCTTCGACCAGGGCGTGTGATAGTCGCTGTTCAACGTCCAGCTCGCGCCAAGCCAGATCGTCGGCCGACTTGCGGGTGGCGCCATTGACTGTCGTGGCGAGTGCCGTCAGCCGCTCGGTTGCATCGGGGCGGCGATCGAACAGGACATCCTCGACTGCGTTCAGCAAGTCATCGGGAATGTCGTCGTACACGGCAAGTTGTCCGGCATTCACGATCCCCATGTCCATACCGGCGTGTATCGCGTGATACAGGAACGCCGCGTGCATTGCCTCGCGGACCGCGTTGTTACCGCGGAATGAAAACGAGAGGTTGCTCACACCACCGCTCACGAGGCTGTGTGGCAGAGTCTCCTTTATCACCGCACAGGCCTCGAGGTAGTTGATGGCGTATCGGTTGTGTTCTGCAATGCCAGTGGCTACGGCGAATACATTGGGATCGAAGATGATGTCCTGTGGGGGAAACCCGACCTGCTCGGTGAGTATCCGGTAGGCGCGCTTCGAGATCGCTACCTTCTTCTCGGCGGTATCGGCCTGGCCATCCTCATCGAATGCCATGACGATGACCGCGGCACCGTACTGCCGCGCTTTTTGGGCGTGCTCTATGAATTGTGACTCACCCTCCTTGAGACTGATGGAGTTGATGACTCCCTTTCCCTGAACGCACTTGAGACCGGACTCGATCACTTCCCACTTTGATGAATCGAGCACGATTGGGACCTTACAGATATCCGGCTCGGCGGCAACGAGGTTCAAGAACTTCACCATGGCCGCTTCAGAGTCGAGTAACCCCTCGTCCATGTTGACGTCGATCATCTGCGCGCCATTGACCACCTGTTGCCGCGCGACCTCGAGCGCCGTCTCGTAATCTTCCTTTTGGATGAGCGTCGCGAACTGGCGGGAGCCGGTCACATTGGTCCGTTCGCCCACGTTGGCGAACAGGCTGTCCGGTCGAATCACTAGTGGCTCGAGTCCGCTCAAACGCGTATATGGCTCGATGACTGGAACTTCGCGAGGAGCCAGGCCTTCGACTGCCGCAGCCACTGCCTGGATGTGATCCGGAGTCGTGCCACAGCAACCGCCCACGACGTTGAGGAACCCACTGCGGGCGAAATCACCAATGATCTCCGCCATCTGCTCTGGTGTCTGCTCGTATTGCCCGAACTCATTGGGCAAGCCGGCGTTCGGGTGGCAGGAGACGAACGTGTCACACAGGTTGGAGAGCTCCTCCAAGTAGGGACGCAACTCGCTTGCGCCGAGGGCGCAGTTGAGGCCCATGGTGAACGGCTCGACATGACTCACCGAGTACCAGAATGCCTCGGGTGTCTGACCTGACAGAGTACGTCCGCTTGCATCTGTGATAGTGCCGGACACGCTCACCGGGATCGCGACACCGAACTCATCCATTACATGACGAATCGCGTACAGTGCGGCCTTGCAGTTGAGTGTATCGAACACGGTCTCGACCAGCAGGAGGTCTACGCCGCCTTCGATGAGCGCCTTCGTCTGCTCCGCGTACGCCCGTGCAAGTTGATCGAAGGTGACGTTGCGGAAACCTGGATCGTTCACATCGGGTGACATCGAGGCGGTGCGGTTTGTGGGGCCGATACTGCCGGCCACGAAGCGTGGTTTGTGTGAGTCGCGGGCTGTGAACTCGTCCGCAACTCTGCGGGCGATCTGGGCCGCGGCCAGGTTCATATCCCACACGGCTGACTCGATCTGGTAGTCGGATTGGGAAATGGCCGACGCGCTGAACGTGTTGGTTTCAACGATATCGGCGCCTGCCTCGAAGTAGGCCGTGTGGATTGCCTCGATTACGTCAGGTCGCGTCAGCGAGAGAATGTCGTTGTTACCCTGCAGCGGAACCGAGTGATTGACGAACCGATCGCCCCGGAAATCCGCTTCCCCCAGCTGGTACTGCTGGATCATCGTACCCATGGCGCCGTCCAGAACCAGTATGCGGTGCTGGATTGCGTCTCTGAGTAGCTGCGAGCGGTCAGTTCTGGGCGTCATAGGTGGTTCTGGGCGTCGTTGGATTGTCGTGATCAGTGGCGAGGCAGCCAGTCATCAGTGATCAGTGTTAGCTCCTCTACAGTTCCCGTATCACCGATTAGTAACTACCATCTGTCCAAAACAAGAATCCCCGTCGCAAGTAGCGCGCCGGGGCGGACTTTTTAGCGACTTGTTTAACGTGGCTGCAATAGGCCGCAAATGACCACGGGCATCAGTTGTGGAAACCAATCTACGGAGTTGGATGGAAATCGAAAGGGGTTGGCTAGCCTTGGAGGTATCGTCAATCGGCCCCTACTGCCTCGTGAACATCCCGGCGGCTACGAGGAGCACAGCCAACCCGGCGCCAATGTTCAGTGCGATGGCGCCACCGACCGCCGTATAGACGGCGCCGAACATCAATCCACCAGCCAGACCAGCCAGGCCGACCCCTGCGTGATAGATGCCGAACCGGGTTCCGCGACGGCGTGCCGCAAACCCGGCCACGAAAGCCCTTTCCGGTGACTCGGTGAGGACGGTCACGACTCCGAATCCGAGGAACCATGCGGTCGCTACGAGGGGCGTTGGCGCCATCGCCAGGCCGAGGCATACCATGGCGTACAGGCCCCAACCGAGCAGCATGGTGAACCGGGGTCCTACTTGGTCTGACAGCCAGCCGCCGGGATAACTGCCCAGAGTTCTCACGATGTGCAGCGCAGCCCACAGGGCCGGTACAAGGGCCACCACGACGCCGGTGGCCTGTAGCCAGAGTAGGAACAGAGTCTCGGGGAATCGGGCTAAGGCGAACAACATGATCAGGCCGAGCAATGACTTGGAAGAGTGGATTCCAGAGTCTGCTTCCGCTGCGCCGTCTGCGGATTCGGGCTCGGCAGAATCCTGCATCTCGATGTTTGGTTGCCCGATTTTCCGCGTGGCCCACACGACTACAGCAACGGCCAATACTCCGGGGATGACGCTCCAGGCGATCACTTGAGCGGGGTCCATGCCGGCCGCGGACAGCATGATCCAGGCAATCAATGGTCCGGCCACTGCGCCAGCATGGTCCATCGACCTGTGGTAGCCGAACGCACGCCCGCGGATTTCGGGTGACGTGGCGTCGGCGATCACCGTGTCGCGCGGCGGATTCCGCATGCCCTTCCCGGTCCGGTCCACGGCGCGTAGTGCGATCACTTGCCAGGCTGCTGACGCATGTGCCATGACCGGTCGTGCTACGGCCGCAATCGTGTATCCGGTCACCACCAGGGGCCGGCGCCAGTGCACCGTATCAGATAGGCGCCCGGCGGCGAGCTTCATGCCCGCAGCGATTGCGTCTGCAATACCGTCGAGCGCTCCCAACGTAAGCGCACTGCCCCCCAACCGCGTAGTGATCAAGGCTGGTAGCAGCGGGTAGACCATCTCGCTGGCGAGGTCGTTGAAGAAAGAGACTAGGCCGAACTGCCTGACGACTGGGGGAAGGGACGTGCGTTTCATTCTGGTCGCCTGCGTCTAACGGGGCTCGAGCCCGAAGGCCCGGAGCACCTCGGATTCGGTGACACCCTCCAGTGAGATCCG
>JAUVRV010000311.1 GCA_030597435.1 Gemmatimonadales bacterium
AGGCGACTCAACTAGCCGCGCGCTCCGCGCCCTCCTGTAGCAACCGTAGCAGGCACTGGACCCTTGGCAGGCAATGTGCTATTGGATAGTCCGCATATGCCCACTCGCTTCGCACACGTAAATGTCATCGCCCAGGATTGGCGCAAGCTGGCCGTGTTCTATCAGACGGTGTTCGGCTGCAAACCCGTTCCACCCGAGCGAGATCAATCCGGCGACTGGCTCGATCGGGCCACCGGAATACCCGGTGCGCACATCAGGGGAATGCATTTGAGACTGCCGGGTGGCGGACCCACCCTCGAGGTGTACGAGTATGAGGACATGCCCCAGAGACCTGAGATCAAACCGAACACGCCGGGTTTCTCGCACATCGCTTTTGTGGTAGATGATGTCGAGAGTGTGGCCAACGAGGTAGTATCCAACGGAGGGAGCAGAGTCGGCGAGGTCGAGCTGGTGAACATCGCCGGAGTCGGTGAGCTGCTGTTCCAGTATGTAGCCGACCCGGAAGGGAACATCATCGAGATACAGCAGTGGAGTTGACTCAGCAGTGTTAGACCCATCCACTCACATGATTACCCCCACGCGGTCTGTCCATTGAAACACATATCACTACAGCGTGCCGCGCCAGCAGTCCTCTTTGTCCTATGCTGCACCACCGGACCCGATATCGGCTCTTGGCACAAACACATCCGCGACACCTATTCGGGCGAGCGGGCCAAGGACATGGTTGTCTGGCTGGATCAGCACTGGCGCCTGACCGGCAACGAGGCGTTCAACACTTCCATCCAATATGTTGCCGACGCCCTGGAGACCGCCGGATACGTTCCCCAAGACGAAGCCGGAGCGGACGCGCGTCTCACGTATCGCATGGAACGTCGCCCGATGGGGCGGCAGGCGTGGGAACCGGTTGATGGGGCGCTGGACCTGGTATCGCCTGCCGGTGCCGTACAGGTCCTTCGCTTCGAGACCAATCGCAGCATGGTGGCCATCAATTCGTACTCCACGCCCTCCGGGGGAGTAGAGGCTGAGGTTGTGTATGTGGGCGACGGTGCGGCAGAGGACTTCAAAGACATTGACGTGAGGGGCAAGATCGTCTTAGGCGAGACTCGGGTGAGCGCTCTGTTTCGGGAGGCCGTAGTGAACCGCGGAGCAGTTGGAGTTCTAGCATACAATCCGTGGGACCTGCATCGACCGCAGGAGTACCAGCACTCGATTCAATTCACTTCCATCCCCAACGACTCCGCAGCAAACTCATGGGGCGTGCTATTGTCCTATGCCGCACACCAGGAACTCGTACAGGCGCTCGACCGCGGCTCGGTGCGGGCCAAGGTCATGATCGATACCCGGTTCACTCGTGGAGATGAATTGACGCTAGTCGCTGACGTGCACGGTACCACGTATCCCACTGAGCGTTTCGTCTTCACTGCACACCTCGACGAACCGGGCGCGAATGACAACGCGTCCGGGGTGGCTGCTCTGGCAGAAGGCGCGCGGGTGCTCGCCGAGCTAGTACAGACCGGCCGTATCTCCCCTGCACGCACCATCACGATGATGTGGGGCAGCGAGATCAGAAGTACCGGGCGTTACCTGTCGGAAGACTCGGTGCGCGCTGCCGGTGTTAGATGGGGCATCAGCCTGGACATGGTGGGTGAGGATACCGAAAAGACCGGCGGGACCTTTCTGATCGAGAAGATGCCCGACCCATCGGCGGTCTGGACTCGCGGTACCGACCAGCATACCGAGTGGGGCAGCCGGCCGCTGTCCGTCGATGACTTGACGCCACACTACCTGAACGACTTCGTACTCGGCAGATGTAACGATCAGGCGGAGGTGACGGACTGGGTCGTGCAGACAAACCCTTACGAGGGTGGCAGCGATCACGTGCCGTTCCTCCGTGCCGGCAAGCCGGGCCTACTGTTGTGGCACTTCACAGACGTGTTCTATCACACCGATGGCGATCGGCCTGACAAAGTGTCTGCCCAAACATTGGCCAACGTCGGCACCTGTGCTCTACTCTCGGCAGTAGCGCTCACGTCAGCGGATGGCGCTATCGCTCGCAGAGCGATCGAAGAGTTGAAGCAGGCGGCACTGTCACGGCTGGCCGCGGAGTATGACTTGAGTCGGACTGCCGTTGTTGACGGCGACGATTCCGCCGACCAGTCTCTCATCGTGCGCACTTGGATGGAGTGGTACCGAGATGCAATCGAGTCGGCTGCGGACATCGAGCTAGGTGGCTCGTCGGTTGAGACACGAGACGCCATCGAGCTTGCGGTGGCGGAGGTTGTGCGGGTCGGCGAAGACTACTCGAACCGCCTACTCACAGAAGGTGGCTAGGGCTGACATCACTTCTCGTTGGAATACTCCTCCGGTGGGACGGTTCATCAACACACCGTTCACAACGAGCGTCGATGAGCCACCGCCGTCGAGGTTGAGTGCTTCGACCGCTCCCACATCTACCATCATGGCGGCGAGTTCCTCGAGACTGACCCCGCGGCTGACCGCTTGCCTGCCGTCGACCACCATCAATATGAGCGCCCCGTCGCGGGTGCGCCCTGCGGCGGTGCGTGGGTGAACTTCAAGAATCGAGGTTCCAAAGAAGACCTCTTGATTGGACATCACTCGGACCCGCCCACCCACTACTATCGCCGGACCGGCCGAGACCGCATCCAGAACCTGCCAGATCTCCGCTTTGTCGTAGTCGAGTGGCTGCGCCGGTCTGCCCGGCAGATGACCCGGCGGATCATTCCAGGCATACACGGTGTCATTCCGTGTCGTGGCCCACGTGATTTCGATCTCTCCGCCCTCAGTGAACCCGATGGCAGCACGAGCGATTTCATAGGACAGCGAGTCCCGCAATACCGACCGCGTAGCGGGCCACAGAAGATTGTCGCCTGACAGCAGCAGGCCGACGTGACCGGACGGAGTCTGATCCATCCTGAAGTAGCCACCATTCACCACAACACAGGCACCCAGATTGTGCGCGAAGCTCGAAACCGTCTCACGATTGTCCTCGGCATCGTCAGACATGACGACGCGTGTGGTAATGTAGGGTGCCGACTCATCGATCCGGACATACCACGCCTTGAGCGGGAGTGCTTCGTTGTGTCCCAAGTAAACCCTCACACCGCTGGGCAATGACTCATTCAGTGCCTGCGCCGGTTCCCAGATCATGGGAATCGTCGTCCGTGGCGAGTCGTCCGCTCCGCACGCCATGAGCCCAATCATCAGCGATGGAATTGCCAGGGAAAACCCAATCCGGTTGCGGTCATCGAATCCAAACATGCTTCAAGAATAACAAACTCGTGCCCTGACGCCATCTGTTGCGGAACCACAACGGCCGATCAGGGTCTAACCGTGGGTACCGTACCACAGGACATGTTGGGCTAGAACCCCGGCCTGAAGACCGGGGCTAGGTGAAGTGGCTCAACTGCTGGGCGACTCGGCTACTTGGCACCCAGAAATCCTTGAACCAACGCCGCCACAATCACTGCGTTGACCAGAAGCACAAACAGCAGCACCGCGACGTTCCGCAACCACTTCGTATATCTAGTCATCGGAACTCCTTTGCTGCGGTTTGCGGGTGGCAACTCTCAGATCCTGCACGGCGACTTCAAAGGTCCGCATAGGGCAGAAGAAATCGCACCAGGGTGTGCGGATCAGTAGTGACGCTACTAGAACGACGAAGAGCAGAATCCACTGCAGCGTCGTTCCGTTCAGGCTGAACAGGGCCACAAATGGTTCATAGCTCGCCAGCGCGGGTTGCAGCGTTAGGAAGGCCATGAAGATGGCGGCAAACACAATCAAGTTGCGGAGTCCTTCCATCAGGCGCACCGACCACTGCGGTAGCTTGATGCTCTTGCCACCGATCAACCCCACCAAGCGCTGTGCGGCACCAAACGGACAAGCATACAAGCAGTATATGTTCCTGCCCCAGAAGAAGGACGTGATCAGGAAACCTGCGATCAACAGGTACAGTGCAATGCTGGTCTTCACCGGCGGGAAGAACCCGGACAGCAGTGCAACCAGCTTCGCAAGTGTGATGGGCGAGTCTTTCCAGAATCCGAGAATCAGAAGCCCAGCAATCTGGGTCGCCCAGCGAATTCGCTGTTGTGACGTGCCCCGTGCTTTTTGGGCCCCGATCCCAACTGCGAAGAGGATCAGGACCGCGATCTCGAGCAGGCCGAACTCGAAAGGCCGTTCCTGTACTGGCAGCTCTGTATCGAAGGCTTCCGCTGCCACGTCGACCACACCTGCGCGTACACTCGCGAATATCGCTGCGGAAGAAAGCGTGGCACCGGTTATACCATCCACTCGCCCCCGATCGAAATCGATCTGGTCGAACTCTTTGCCGGACAGCGAAG
>JAUVRV010000184.1 GCA_030597435.1 Gemmatimonadales bacterium
CCGATCGGCGATGGCCAGCGAGATCTCATCTTGAATGGCGAAGACGTCTTCCAGATCGCGGTCGAACCGTTCGGACCAGAGGTGGTAACCGT
Organism: Gemmatimonadales bacterium; assembly: GCA_030597435.1. Lineage (GTDB taxonomy): Bacteria > Gemmatimonadota > Gemmatimonadetes > Gemmatimonadales > GWC2-71-9. The sequence goes on from JAUVRV010000184.1 coordinate 93, forward strand.
CGGCAACATTGATGAGCTGTGCGGTAACGCGCACTTTGTGACCGGCCTTGCGCACGCTTCCTTCCAGCACCGTCCCCACGTTCAGTTTCCGACCAATCTCACGGATGTCGTATTCCTTGCCCTTGAACTGGAAGGCCGACGTCCGCGCTGTGACTCGCAGATCGGGAATCCCGGCGACGGCGTTGTTGATCTCCTCGGTGATGCCGTCACTGAAGTATTCGTTTTCCGGATCGGCACTCATGTTGGTGAACGGGAGCACTGCAATCGCGGACCGGTCGGCTGTGCGTGCATTCGAGTCGGCTGCTTCCTGGAGGGCTGCCGAGAACTCGAGAGCGCTGGCGTACCGGTCGGCGGGTACCCGCGCGAGTGCCTGGGCAATAGCCTGCTCCACGTGCCGCGGCACCGTTTCCCGCACGGTCGATATGGCGGGTACCTGTCCGATCGACTTCCGAGCCAGCAGTGCCTGTGCAGTCGAAGCGGTGAAGGGTGGATCGCCGGCCAGCATCTCGTACAGCATGCAGCCGAGACTGTAGATGTCGCTCCTGGCGTCAAGCTCGCGGTCAGCGGTAGCCTGCGCGGGCGACATGTAGGCGGGCGTGCCGATCGCGAACCCGGTCTCGGTCAGCCGCTCACCGCCCGCCACCGACACGGCGCAGGCAATTCCAAAGTCGGAGACCATCGCATGTCCGGCCTGGAATAGCACATTCTCGGGTTTGATGTCCCGGTGCACGATACCGGCCGAGTGCGCGTAGTTCAGGGCGTCGGCGACTTCTCTGGTGATTGCGAGCGCGTCGCTGATTGGCAGTTGCTTGTCCCGCTCGATGCGATCCCGTAGCGACTCGCCGGTGACATACGGCATGGTGCAATAGAGCAAGCCGTCGGCTTCGCCACAGTCATGCAGCGTCAGGATATTCGGGTGCGTGAGTGTGGCCGCGATCTCGATTTCGCGCAGGAACCGCTCGACGCCGATGGCGGCCGCGAGTTCGGGCCGCAGCACTTTGAGTGCCACCGGGCGGTTGGGTTTCTTGTCGTGGGCGAGGAATACCACCGCCATTCCACCACTGCCCAATTCACGCTCGACGATGTAACGGTCTGACAGGGCCGCGTTGAGGCGTTGGGTGATGTCGGTCATCGTGGCTCTAGGATACGGTGCTAATACGGCCGGGGCTAGGTGGAGCACCGAGTCTCGGTCGTACCGGCGGACGGCACTTGCGGTTGTTCTTGCATCTGTCACAGACTAACGTCTCCACATGGTGGGCCGGTACAGGACTCTGAAAGGGTGAATCGATGGCCGAGCAACCGGAGAAAGCCAGACCACGGGTCGCATTGGTCTGCACGAACTTCACGATGCAGAGCGCCTTCGGGCTATTGATCATTGCGCTGAACTCGGCGCGGCTGGGGTATGAGACGCTGATTTACTTCACGTTCGAAGGACTCCACATGATCCGCCCCGGCCAGTTGCACGGCCTGCGCTACTACCCAACTGGTGTGGATCCCTCGGGCGCCCATGTGGATGATTTCACTGAGAAACTCCGGAAGGATATGTATGACAAGGACATCCCGTACGTGGAGGACATGCTGGAGATGGCGCAACTGGAAGGAGTCGAATTCCTGGCCTGCAAAACGAGTGCTGATCTGTTTGACCTGACGCAGGAAGACTTCATAGAGGGCGTGGAGATCATGCTTGCGGGCGATTTCGTGAAGCGCGCGGCGGGCTCAGACCTGCATCTAGTGCTCTGAGGCATCCGTGTCTCGGCCGCCAGCTCACTCAGAAGTATTGCAGCTATGTGGCTGTGGCGTTCAACTGCTGCAAGACGATGAAGAGACGATGACACCGGGCTCGTCCGCGGCGGGGTCCGCGCCTATGACCTGACGTGCGGTCTTACCAGTTCGGCCGTTCGTCTTGCGTCGAGCCGCGCCTGCTCGGCATCCTCCCGCGAGTAGAAGCCCGACGGGGTCAGGTCCTCCGCTCCATAGAAAGCCAACTCGCGGTCACGGCGCAGGGTGTGGGAAATCTTAGCGAGGGCATCGACATGGTCGCCCAAGGCCCGCGGCAGCCGCGCCCGCTCTGCTCGTAACACCTCGGACACGTCGTGTATCCTCGGAGGATCGACGCCGCAGGCTCGGAGGAGTGCCTTGAGAGTCAGTTCCACTATTTCCTGCGACTCGCGCACGACATCGGCCCAGCTATCACCATCGAACAGCACATCCAGGGCCTTTAGCCTGACCTCGGCCCGCCTGACGTAGTCCAATGCAAGATCGGTATTGCGCATCTCAGGCCACCTCGACCCAATAGGATTGTCCATGCAAACGACGTCGAACCAGTTCGCCGGATACTACTCTCCGGCGTAGCCCCACCAACAACCGCGACACAGTCAAGCCGCGCTCAAACAGCACGATACCGTCCATTGCGACCTCTGCCCAAGTGCCGCTAATACGCCCGTAGGACCGCGGTGGATGAACGAAATGTGGCTCCACCGAATGGCCGTCATGACTGAGCGGCCTCTCGTCCCACTTCGCGTAGAGCCAGCGGCCGATGGCCAGCTTCTCATCCACGACGATTAGCAGGTCGATGTCCGACTCCCGAGCCAGCTCCTGACGGGCCCACGAGCCGAACGCAACGACCCCGAGCAGCGCCTCACCCACCAACTCGGCAGCCTGTGTAACGGCATCGGCACAGTCCACAGCCAACGGGCTCATGGGAAGGCCGAGTCTTCGGGCACAATACTCGTTGAGAGATAGGCCGGCCAGCTTGGCCGCATCCCGCAGATCCGCGTGCAAGCCTGGATCGATCCGCAACACGAATCGTCCCGAGGCCGGTCCGGAATCAGTGCCACATCGAGTAGTATCATGCATGTGTAGAGATGATATCACTCTTGATGCTGAGATGTCAACCGCGGGTGTTCCGGCCGTCTCTCGAGACTACGAGCCAAACCCGCCCCGTTTTGGCAGCCCCAAGTCCCTCGTGCTCCGGCTGGACAGGGGTGCTTGATTGGGGCACCAAAGTCCAAGCCGGCGCCCCCGCCAAGAAAAACGGTGCCCCCGAATCTAGGAGGCACCGCTTTGAGCCCAAGGTGTATAAGCGCCGGCTATCGGACGCGCACAGTTCTCACCGCTCCGGTTCGGCCGACGGCGGCTGGAAGCTCGTGCCGAACTCCTGGTTGGTCTGGTCGTAGTACCACTTGACCACATCCGCGAACACTACCCGTCCACCGGAGACGAAATCGGTGAAGCCGATTCTGTCGGCCGGGTCGGCAGCGAGCTTATCTGTCACCGAAGGCAACGGCCAGATGTCCTCGTCCACCACGGCCATGCGAACCCTGATGTCATCCTTCGTGACGTTGAACACCATGTAATCAATCGCCAGCTCGAACGGCCCGTCGTACGTCGAGCGAACCTCCTTGACGATCTGGGGCTGCGTGTCGAAGTCATTGAACACGTGGTAACCGACCGCCATACGTGGGGTGATCTCACTCATCACTTTGCCAAACATCGCGGGCGAGGTGTGTACCTGGGTCGCGACGTTGAGCGCATCCTGCACTGCGAAGCGCTGCTTGCCGACCATGATCGATGGCGGGGCGAAGCACTCGTGAATCGCTAGGTCGGAATTCTTGGTGTGCTCCATCCACCACTTGTTGGGATAGGTGTCGCTGCTGAAAGCGAACTTGAGGCCATTCCACTCCAGGATGAAGCTCACCGGGCCGTCGAGCGCATGAATCGCCGGGATGGTGCGGATGGTTACGCCGTTCTCCTGGTATATGATCTCGTTCACGGCGGTGTAGTCGAACTCGTTGATCTCGATCTGTAGGCCTAGCGTGTTAACGTTGCCTTGGCGTGAACCCATGTCCCAGGCGTACATCTCCTGCATGCGCTCGACCATGTATTTGGTGCCGTACTTCTCCTCTGCACCGGACGGTCCCCAGATGCGCAGCGGCCGTTGACGGTTGGAGATCACGCCGCCTATCCAGAGGGCATCCAGGTCGCCGATGTGGTCGGCGTGCAAATGTCCGATGAACAGCTTGTCCAGGTAGTCATACGGGATCTTCATGGCGGCGATACGCTCGGCGGAGCCCAGGCCGATATCGAAGACGAACTTGTCGCCGTTGCCCAGCTCCACGATCCAGCAGGCTGCCGCTTGTTTCGGGCGAGCGTTTGGCATACCGGTGCCGCAGGCGATTACCCGCATCTCGTCGCGGGCGCGAGTCTCGCTTCCCGGGTAGTAGACGTCGCGGTCATCCAATGCTCTAGTTGGAGAGCCACCCTGTGCCGTCGCGTCCAATAGGCGGAACAAGCCGGTAGAATTGGCTACCCAGCCGAGTACAAAGGCGAGCACGACGATGGCGCCGACGGCCCACCATCCGGACGAACGTTTTGGCATGGGTTACCTCCCTTGAGTGCAAATTGTTGTCTGTTGTCCGGTGTCCCGTTTACCCGTTATCCCGGGTCACGGGGTCACCGGGCCACCGCTTCTAGGCGTAAACCTAACGTCTATCATTGACCCTGCCAGATACATAGCGGGTCCCTTCTCAGTGGCCGCCGGCCGGACGTTTCAACTGCTCCAGCACCTTGTCGATGGTGAAGCTGGCAGCCTCCTGTCGCGGCGGGAACTCCACGAATGTGCCCAAAAAGTCACCCACGTACTCCTGAGCGGGCACTAACAGGAAGACGTGGTCGAGGTACCAATCCCAATAGGTGTTGGACGTGATCGTGGCCTTTTCGTAGGGATCGGTCTTGAGATTGTACAGCCACGGTAGCCGTGTTGCCACGAACGGCTCGCCCCAGAGTTTCAGCGTGCCGGGATACCGCTGCTGAGCGAAGACGACCTTCCAGTTGTCGTAGCGCAGCGCAAGGAGGTCGCCGTCATCGGAGAAGTAGAAAAACTCCTGCCGTGGGGCCGAATCGACTTGACCGGTCAGGTAAGGCAGGAAATTGTACCCGTCCAGGTGGACCTTGCGTGTCTCTCCCCTGACTTCGTGGCCTTGTAGCAGCTGTTCCTTGATGTCGGATTCTCCGACCGCAGCGAGTAGAGTGGGCAGCCAATCCATGTTTGACATGATCGCCGTGGAGACCGCTCCGGCTTCGATCCTGCCGGGCCAGCGCACCATGAATGGCACCCTGAATGCACCTTCCCATCCCGTGTTCTTCTCGGAACGGAACGGTGTCATGCCGGCATCGGGCCAGGTGTTCATATGGGGACCGTTGTCGGTGCCGTAAATGACGATCGTGCTATCGGTGATGCCCAATTCTTCGATCTTGTCGAGAACCGACCCCACGTTCCTATCGTGGTCGATCATGGCGTCGTGGTAATACGACTGCCAGCGCCCCGCCTGGCCCATGCTCTCGGGCTTGGTGTGGGTGCGGAAGTGCATGTGCGAGAAGTTCACCCACACGAAGAACGGCTGGTTGGCTCGGGCCTGACGCTCTATGTAGTCGACCGCCCGGGCAGCCACGGTGTCGTCGATCGTCTCCATACGGTCGGCATACAAGGGCCCGGTATCAACGCAGCTCTGCTTGCCCACCGTGCCCCAACGGGGTTCTTCGGTTGGATCGTCTTGCTCTGTGGCTCGGCAGTCCATCACGCCGCGTGGTCCGTACTGCTCCAGAAAGGCAGGGTTCTGCGGGTAGTCCGGCAACTCCGGCTCTTCCGGTGCATTCAGGGGGTACAGGAAGCCAAAGAACTCGTCGAACCCGTGCACCGTGGGGAGGTACTCGTTTCGGTCGCCCAGGTGGTTCTTGCCGAATTGGGCGGTGCCGTAGCCCTGATCTTTGAGCAATTCTGCGATGGTCGGGTCTTCAGCACTCAGTCCGACCCGTGCCGCCGGCAAACCCACTTTGCTCAGGCCGGTACGGAAGACGCTCTGACCCGTGATGAACGCCGACCGGCCCGCCGTGCAGCTCTGCTCGGCGTAGTAATCGGTGAACATCATTCCCTCGGCAGCCACCCGGTCGATGTTGGGTGTCTGATAGCCCATCAGGCCCTTGGTGTAAGCGCTGA
>JAUVRV010000096.1 GCA_030597435.1 Gemmatimonadales bacterium
CGTCTGCCGAGAACCTCACCAATTCGGGTGTTACCTGTAGCAGTTCTACGCGCTGCAGCGGGGCCAACTCGGCAGCGATCAACTGCTCGAACACCTCGCGTGGCTCATCCTCCAAATGCACTATCGTTCCCGCTTGACCGGGCTCCATGGCCGTGAGCGCTACACCGGAACTCGGAGGCAATTCTCCATCAGCCGTCGGTATTGGGTCCCCGTGGGGATCGTAAACCGGGTATCCCATCCGGGCTGCGAGTGCCTCGGTCTCAGCGGGAGCCATAGTATGCTCGCGATGCTCTGCTTTATCGTGCCAGTCTACGGGGCTGACGTTGGTTCTGTCTGCCAGGTACCGCTCCCACAGGCGGTGTGTCCGCAGGACCCGTAAAGCGTACTCGCGACCGGCATCAGTCAGCGGCAGGCCGTGGCCGTCAGAGTGGATCAACTCGAGTGCCTCGAGTCGACCCAATAAGCGTACTGCAAGGGCCCGCGACACTTCGAGAGCACCCGCGAGACTGTCAGTGGTACCCTCACGCTCCTCGTACTCACAGTTGTAGAGGTGCTTCAGAGCGTCCTCCAGGCGGACTCGTTCGGTCATCCGTGCCAGCCGTATCAAACGGAAGGCCACGCCACGGCGGGGCCAGAACAAAGCCGCCAGAAGGCCAACTCCCAGACCGAACACCAGGAGTGCAACAGCAGGGTTTACGATCACTTACGTCGTTCTCCGACAAAGGTTTACGGGCACACGATCCCCGAACCATCGAAATTAGGCTGCCCTAATATAGAGCTTCGACTCCTGGAATTGTCAAGCACCCTCTCCGGTACCGAGCGCCCGAAACCAGTATTACGGAGAGGAACATTCTCATGAGTGTTCTTCGCCGGCGGGTAGGAATCGCTGTGTGATGCTGCGGGATCGGGGTGAAGCGAATATCTTCTCGTGTCATGGAACCCTTCAAGATCAAGGCTGTTGAGTCGATTCCGTTCGCCGATCGTGCCGAACGTGAGGCTGCATTGATAGAGGCGGGATACAACCTGTTCAGCATTCCGTCAGACCTGATCACCGTGGACCTGTTGACCGATTCGGGAACCTCGGCAATGTCCGATCGCCAGTGGGCGGCACTAATGGTGGGAGACGAATCTTATGCCGGGAGTCGCAACTATTTCAGGTTCGAGGAGACGGTGCACCAGATCACTGGTTATGAACATGTGATCCCGGTGCACCAGGGTCGTGTCGCCGAAAACCTGTTGTTCTCCAACTGCGTACGCCCGGGGGATCATGTTCCCAACAACATCCATTTCGACACAACCAAGGCCAATATCGAACACAACGGTGGAGTTGCTGTCGACTGTGTGATAGACGCCGCGTATGATCCCCTAGCGGATGTCCCTTTCAAAGGCGACATGGATCTGAACAAGCTCGACGAAGTCCTCACAAAGGTCGGCCGCGAACGGATTCCTCTGGTATTGTTGACCATCACCAACAACTCCGGCGGCGGTCAGCCGGTCAGCCTCGAGAACGCCGAGCAAGTCTCTCGCTGGTGCCACAGGCACGGTATCCCCTTCTTCTACGATGCATGTCGGTTTGCTGAGAACGCGTACTTCTGCAAAACGCGCAGCGGCATGAATGAGGACGTCCGCACAATAGCCCGTCGCTTCTTCGACCTGGCAGATGGTTGCACTATGTCGGCAAAGAAGGACGGACTGGTAAACATGGGTGGGTTCGTCGCGCTCAACGATGGAGAGCTGACCGAGAAGGTGACCAACATGCTCATCCTGATCGAGGGATTCCCGACCTATGGCGGTCTGGCAGGTCGCGATCTCGAAGCCATGGCACAGGGCTTGGAGGAGGTACTGGACGAGCGCTATCTGGCACACCGGATCGGACAGGTCCACGACTTTGGACACGGGCTTTGTGATGCCGGTGTTCCGATCCTGTTACCTGTTGGCGGCCATGCCGTGTACCTGGATGCCCGTAGGTTTCTACCAGACATACCCCAAGAACAGTTCCCGGCCCAGGCTCTGACCTGCGCACTCTATCTCGAGGGAGGTATTCGTGGGGTTGAGATAGGTGCGCTCATGTTCGGTGCCGCAGGCAATTGGCCCGAACTCGAACTCGTTCGACTTGCAGTGCCGAGACGGGTCTATACCAAGAGCCACCTCGACTACGTCGTGTCCACTGCCGCGTCGCTATTCGAGAAACGGGATACGATTTGCGGTTTGAAGATCACCTATGAGGCGCCGGTGTTAAGACATTTCACGGCGCGACTAGAGCCAGTACATTGACCAATAGACGATCGCCATACTTGATCCCAATGCTAACGAGCTTCCTCATCACGGCCGCGTGTTCTGGAGGCACTCAGTTCGGCATCGTGGACTTGGGCGAACTCGTGGTGGAGGGTGAGGTCGATCCGGGATACCTGTACCTGCAGTTACAACAACTCGATCCTACGTTTGAGGCCTGCTACGTACGTGCGCTGAGACAGGACCGCACCGCAGAGGGAGTGATCGACCTCGAGATGCGTGGCAGTGGAGGGAAGCTGACGCCTCAGATAACCACAAACGGCACCGGAAGTGAGCAACTAGCGGAGTGTGTGATGGCCGCGATCACTGGACTCACCATCGTGGAGCCAGATGGATCTGACCCTTGGGATTTCTCCGGCGACTGGTCAGTCAAGTTCGAGATCATCCGACGGGAATAGCTGACCCGTCTACTGAACGCCGTTCCTAAGAACGAATGCCGGCACCCTCGAGTGCCGGCATTCACATTCGTGAGAAGTTTGTAGCTGCTCACTATTCCGAAGTGGCCTCAGCCTCGACCTTCCGAACGTTCGCAGCGTGGAGACCTTTGGCACCTTCCTCAACCTCGAATTCGACCTGATCCCCCTCCGCTAAGCTCCTGAAACCAGATCCATCGATCGCGGTATAGTGGACAAAAACGTCGGGGCCGTCTTCTCGCTCAATGAAGCCGAAGCCCTTCGCGCTGTTGAACCACTTCACCTTACCGTTGCTCATGCTGCCCTGCTCCTGTCGTGCTGGATGGGGCCGCCGGTCACAGACCGGCACGGACCTGATTGGCCCGGTCTCGGTAACTTTTCGCCCGCCCGCAGGGTTGTCAATACCACGAGTTCCGGCAGGCGAACAGGCGTCAGAGAGTAAAGGGCGAGTCCGGCAAGACAACCGTGGATTCCCTGCCGCTTTCTAGAGCGTCCAAGTGCAAGAAGAAGCTGGCTATTCCAGCAGCTCCCTGCATGTACCCAGTCTGTGCTGCAACCAGTTCGGGCCTCGTGCGGTGCTCCGCTTGGAGCCACCGGATACCTGAAGGGTCTTCCGTTGCTCGTTCAACCAGGCTGCCCCTAACCCGCTGCAAGAAGTCATAGTACATCCGATCACCGGTGACATGGTACATGCTCGAGAAGAACTCACCCACACCCGCATCACCACAACACTGGCTAACGTTGTTCCAGAAACCAGGCGTACGCTGCTCGGGTATCCCGCTCTGCATGATGGCCTGGGCACACATGCTTGCCCACTGCAGCCACTCATCGTCCTGCATGACATCCGCCAAGCGATAGAACAGCCGCGCCGTGCCTACCGGTCCATGACACCACGACAGATAGTACAGGTCCTTGCCGTCAGGTTCGTTGTGGAATACGAGGCAAATATCACCGTCGCCGGTCGTCGCCACAGACTGGAGGTACCGTGCTCCGGCGAGTGAGGCATCGAGCAGATCCTTGTCACCGGTTTTCTGGTACAACGTGGCGAGATAGTAAGAAACTCCAGCGGTACCATGGGAGAAGTTTGGCATCAGGCGCCGGTAGTCGGGCGACATGGGCCATTTGAGCCCGTGCGAGGTTGGCCGCCCCAGCTCCACAAGCCGATACGCAGCGGATGCAGCGACATCCAGCGCATCCGTTCCCTCTATTGTATTGGCCACGTCCAATAGTGTGAGCCCGATGCCACTGCTGCCGCTGATCACATCTGTTACCGCGTTCCACTCCACACCCGATCCCGCACGTGTTGCTGCCCCAAGCAAGACATTCAATCCTTGCGCCGCTGCCGTACGATACCGGCTATCATTGCTCGCCCTGTACATCTCCGCCAGGCAGAAGACCATGCCCGCTACACCCGTGTAGAGACCCAGCTGGAGTTCAGCCTCGGTCTGCAAAACCGCCATGATCGCATCGGCACCGTTACGCGCTGTGTTCAGGTACCCTTCCTCCCCGGTTGCGTGATAGAGGTCGAGCAGGAAGAGCACGACTCCCGGACTCCCGTGATACAGAGTCGTGCCAGCTGACTCCGGATCCGCGGGATCGGCCAACCAGGTTACGCCTGTATCGGTGACGACCTTGGCACTCTCGATCCACCGACCAGCGGCTCGCGCGATGTCGATGTTCGACATGTTCGGCGAAACCGAAGTCGCTGCCTTGCACCACTCGAGTGTGGTTGGCACGGCACCGATTATAGCAGCGCTCACGCTGAGTCCGTCACGGATGAACTGGCGTCGTGTCGGTTCACTCGATTGATGGAGGTAACACATGGCTCATTGCTCCTGGCACGGTACAGTTCGGAAACGAGAACGCGTGTCGTTCGCCAAGTTAGGGTCACGCACCAGCCAAGTCTACCCGAGGGAATCTCAATTAGTGCACTGACCGGAACGTGCTAGATTACGTGATCCACTTGCCAGCAACACCACAACCAGCCAATGGAGTCGTCTTCACCTTGAACTTCTCCTCACTCGATACATTGGCTTTCATCTGCTACTTCCTAGTGGTTGGACTAGTAGCTGTCATAGCATCCAGACGCGAGCGCGTCGCCGCTGATTACTTCCTGGCCGGCCGTCAGCTACCCTGGTGGCTCATTGGCATCAGCTTGATTGCAAGCAATATCTCCACCGAACACTTTGTGGGGATGGCTGGTTCGGCCGTGGACTTCGGTCTTGCCATAGCCTCATACGAATGGATGGCAGCGATCACTTTGGTGATCGTTGCACGTTGGTTCTTGCCCAAGTACCTCGCGCACGGCATCACGACGATGCCGGAGTATCTCGAGAAACGATTTGATGCCAGATCGCGCCAGTGGTTAGCGATCTATATGTTGCTCGCGTATGTGTTCGTAGCCATGGCGACAGTGTTGTACTCGGGTGGACTGGCGCTGCACACCATCTTTGATATGCCCCTCGGTTGGGGCATCACGATCCTTGCTGTCTTTGCCGGCGCATACACCGCTTATGGTGGATTGAAGGCGGTCGTTTGGTCAGACTTGATACAGGGGAGCATGTTGCTTCTGGGTGGCCTGCTTGTCACCGTGCTGGGACTGCAAGCGATTGGTGGGTGGGATACATTGATGGCGCAAGCTGGCGACAAGTTCCATATGGTACTGCCTCTAGACCACCCGGAGTTGCCCTGGTTCGCAATCTTCTTCGGCGGTCTCTGGATCGCCAATCTCTTCTATTGGGGTTGTAACCAGTTCATAACGCAACGAATGCTTGGTGCTAAGAACCTCACCCAAGGTCGCTACGGGATCGTCTTCGCAGCTTACTTGAAGCTGCTGGTTCCATTCATCATCGTGATCCCAGGCATCATTGCCTGGGTGCTCTACTCCAGCGAACTGCCGCGGTCGGACATGGCATACCCACTCTTGATCGACCGACTACTACCCACCGGCCTCACCGGCTTGATGTTTGCCGCCTTGTTGGCTGCCATAATGTCGAGCCTGGACTCGATGCTGAATTCGGCGGCAACCATCTTCACCATCGATATCTATCAACGGCGACTGCGACCCGACAGCTCACAACGTCATCTGATTGCAGTGGGCAGGGTGAGCACGGTGGTTTTCCTGGTCATTGCCGCCGCCTTTTCACCGCTCCTGCTCCGGTTCGATCGGATATTCAGCTACATACAGGAATTCTGGGGATTGATCACCCCTGGAGTTGCCGTTGTCTTCTTGGGGGGGCTGTTCTGGAAACGTGCGACGGCGTCGGCTGCCGCACTGGTCATGGCCGCGACCCTACCCGTGACCATTGGGGTGAAGCTGTTGACACCCAACACAGCTTTCCTCGATCAGATGTGGCTGGCGGGGTTGACGCTGACTGCTCTGTTCGTCGGCGTGTCTCTATCTCGAGCCAGGCCAGTTGAAACTGTTGAGGTTGAGAGGCGCAACGTTGCCCCCAAAGACAAGCCAGAGCGGGATATTCTATTCGATGTGTTGTGCCTCGGTGTCATTGCTGCAACAGGTCTGCTTTACTGGGTATTCTTCTAGCTGCTATGAACCGTCCTTCCCCTGTGTCTCCGTTCGCTCGTTTGACCGCGATTCTGGCCGTGGCTGCGACTCTGGTCACTGCTAGTTGCACCAGATCCCCAAACATCGAGGAAGAACCGAGAGCCGATAATGACCCTGCGTCGCTGCGTAGCGTGGCCTACAACATCCGGCACGGACTCGGCATGGATGACAGCGTTGATCTGGAACGCTCAGCACGGCTCATCAACTCGCTGCAACCGGATATCGTCACGCTGCAGGAGGTCGACAACGGCACAGAACGGACCGGCAACGTCGACCAAGCCGCGGTATTGGCCCAACTGACTGGTATGCATGGTGTCTTTGGCGCCTTCATGGATTACCAGGGCGGCCAGTACGGCATGGCCCTACTGTCACGATTCCCAGTGTTGGACTATCAGAATCACCGCTTGCCGAAGGGCGCTGAGCCACGCTCCGCGCTAGCTGCCCGCATCAGGATCGAACCGGCCGGCCGAGAAATAATCGTCGTCGGCATCCATCTCTACGCCACCGAACAAGAACGACTCGCCCAAGCACAAACCATCGTAGAGCTGTATCGAACTGAATCGATCCCGGTGATCTTGGCGGGAGACTTCAACTCCGAACCCGAGTCTGCAGTAATGCGTCTACTGCAGACCATCTGGGAACTTCCCACCAAAGGGGAAGACCACTTGACGTTCCCGGCCGATAATCCGGACCGGGAGATCGACTTCATTCTGTTTCGGCCCGACAACATGTTTCGAGTGACCGAGTCACGTGTGATTCACGAACCGTTGGTGTCAGACCACCGACCGGTAGTGCTTACGCTCGAGATCTCGGACCAACGGTGATCGCATCAATCATATGGAGCGACTATGTCATCAATCGATCGTAGAGATTTCTTGAAGGGCGGTGCGGGAGCAGCCATGGCGCTCTCCGGCATCTCTCCCAACATCCTGATGGGCCAGGATGACAGAACGGTGAGGATCGGCATCATCGGTGTCGGCGGCAGGGGTAGGAGCCTGCTACGCCTGCTGCTCCGACGCGGTGATACTGTGGTCAACGCTATCTGCGATATCAATCCTGAAGCGATTCAACGATCAGTCGATATGATCAACGAGGCCGGAGCGGCCACCCCAACTCAGTACTTGAACGGTGACGAGGATTTCCGCAACCTGGTGCAACGCGACGATCTCGACGCCGTGATCATTGCTACACCATGGTTGTGGCACACCGACATGGCAGTTGCCGGCATGAAGGCCGGCAAGGCAGTGGGCGTAGAGGTGCCGGCCGCGGTTACGATCCAGGGGTGCTGGGATCTCGTGAACACATCAGAGCAGACGGGCATACCATGTATGATCATGGAGAATGTCTGCTATCGACGTGACGTCATGACGGTTCTCAACATGGTGCGGCAAGGCCTGTTCGGCGAACTGATACACTGTCAGGGGGGATATCAGCACGATCTCCGCGGCATCAAGTTCCAACCAGGGGCAGAGTTCGGACCAGGTGCTCGGGGTGAGGCTGTTTGGCGGACGCACCATTCAATCACACGGAACGGTGAACTCTATCCGACGCACGGCATGGGCCCGATCTCCAAGTGCCTCAACATCAATACCGGTAACAGATTCGAGACCCTTACTTCCACGGCGACCAAGGCCCGTGGACTGCACAACTATGTCAAGGCTGAAGGCGGCGAGGATCACCCGAACGCCGATATTCGTTTCAAGCTCGGAGATGTGGTTACCACGGTGATCAAGTGTGCCAACGGTGAGACGATCATGTTGAGCCACGACACGAACCTGCCACGCCCATACTCACTCAACTTCCGGGTTCAGGGTACCAAGGGGATCTGGATGAGCGACAATCGCTCTGTCTACCTCGAGGGGGTCAGTCCGGAGCCGCATCAGTGGGAACCGTTCAGCAACTACAGCGAGCAGTACGACCACCCACTGTGGAAACGACACACGGCGGAGTCCGAGGGCGCAGGACACGGAGGCATGGACTTCTTCGTCGTACACGCGTTCGTTGAATCGGTCAAGCGCCAGATCCCACCCCCGATAGACGTCTACGAGGCGGCATCTTGGAGCGTGATCAGTCCGCTATCCGAGCGATCGATCGCAACCGGCAGCAGCCCTATGCATTTCCCCGATTTCACCAGGGGTGAATGGTCCAGGAGGGTGAGTTCCTTCGCCCATACGGACGAGTATTAGGCCCGTCTCCTTCCCC
>JAUVRV010000300.1 GCA_030597435.1 Gemmatimonadales bacterium
CTCGAGGAGATCGTCCGCTCTCTCGAGTCCAACGATCTCGATCTCGACCGGGCGCTACAGTTGTTCGAAGAAGGAGTTGGCAGGCTCAAGACCGCTCGTAAACTGCTGAGCGAATCTGAAATCACGGTCAAACGCGTATTGGAGGAAGCAGACGGCACACTCAGTACCGACGACGTCAGTCTCTGATCCCAAAGAGTTCCTGGCTGAGACACAGGGGTCCGTGAACCGGGTGCTGGATACTTGGTGCGAGCGGGTGCGGCAGCAGTGGGGTGATCCGGTTGGTGCGGCAGTCGCTTACTCGCTTTGCGGCCCCGGCAAACGGTTGCGCCCGGCTCTTGTCGTTGCGGCGTACCGAGAACTCGGTGGACGCGGCGATCCCACTGAACTCGCGACCGCAGTGGAGGTGGTGCACACGTATTCGCTAGTGCACGACGATCTGCCCTGTATGGACAACGACGACCTTCGCCGTGGTAGACCGACGACGCATTGTCAGTTCGACGTGGCCACGGCGACGGAAGCCGCCTTTCGCATGGTTCCTCTGTCGGCCCGCGTGTTGGCGGCAGGCGCAGCCAAGTTGGGTCTCAGTGCGGCGACCACAGGTGCAATCGCTCTGGAGCTGTTTCGCGGGGCTGGGACGGGGGGAATGGTGGGCGGTCAGGTCATGGATTTGGAAGCTGAAGGCAGAGAGATCTCACGAGAAGAGCTGGTGCGGATCCACCTCGCCAAGACTGGGGCGCTGATAACCGCCTCCGGGGTCATGGGTGCACTGGCGGCCGAAGCTAGCGCTGAGGAGGTGGCGGCGATAAGGCTCTATGGTCGGGAAATCGGTCTGGCATTCCAGATCGTTGACGATATCCTCGACGCCACCGCCACTTCATCGCAACTAGGCAAGACTGCCGGCAAGGATGCCAAGCAACACAAGGCCACCTACGTGAGCATCGTCGGTCTCGCAGCGGCAACTCGAGAAGCTGACCAGCATATACAAAATGCCATGGACCATCTGACCTCTGCCGAGGTAAATTTAGGATTGCTGGGAAACCTGGCCCAATTCGTGGCGCGACGCCGGAATTGAAGGCAATCATGCATACCGAGGGTACAAGACGTAAACTATGAGCTTGCTCGAATCGATCCACGGACCCGCAGACATCAAACGACTACCTCAGGAACAACTCCAGGAGTTGGCGGATGAAGTACGCCAGCGACTGATCGAAGTGGTGTCCGAGACGGGCGGTCATATCGGTGCGGGACTTGGCGTGGTCGAACTCACTGTCGCGCTGCTCCGTAGCTTCGATTCCCCCACCGACAAGATTGTGTGGGACGTGGGGCACCAGGGGTATCCGTGGAAGGTCCTCACGGGTCGCAACGATCGTCTGCCGACGCTGCGACGTAAGGATGGGCTCTCAGGCTTTCTCCGCCGGGACGAGAGCGAGCACGATGTTTTCGGGGCGGGACACGCGGGCACTTCGGTATCTGCGGCATTTGGGATGGCGACGGCCCGCGATATGAAAGGGGAGTCGTTTCACGTAGTAGCGGTACTGGGTGACGGCGCGATGACCTGTGGGTTGCCCTACGAGGGATTGAACAATGCGGGGCACTCGGGCCGCGACTTCATCATCGTGTTGAACGACAACGGGATGTCGATTGCTCCCAACGTAGGAGCTATGAGTCGCTATCTCGGCTCGATCATTGCGAGTCCGGTCACCAACAGATTGCGCGAGCGCATCAAGAGCTTGATCGAGCGCACTTCGAAAGTTATTGGCGGCCAGCGCACGGTGGATTTGGCCAGGAACATAGAGGAGAGCATCAAGAACCTCTGGTCCCCGGGCATGTTGTTCGAGGAGCTTGGGTTCCGCTACTTCGGCCCGATCGACGGTCACGACATACAGGCAGTGCTCAAGACCCTCGAGACGGTGAAGGCGCTCGACGGTCCGCGCATCATCCACGTCATGACCGAGAAGGGGAAGGGCTTTCCCCTGTCCGAGCCGCACCCGGAAAAATTCCACGCTAGAAACCCGTATGATCCCACCACGGGAGTGCTGAGGGTGGTAACGAAAGAGGCGGGTCCGGCGTGGACCAAGGTGTTCGGGACGGCGCTAACGGAGCTGGCCGCCGAATACCCGGAACTGGTAGCCATTACGGCGGCAATGCCGTCGGGTACCGGGACCGACATCTTCCAGCATACGTGGCCCGAACGATTCGTCGATGTCGGTATCGCCGAGGGACACGCGACCACGTTTGCCGCGGGCCTGGCAACGCAGGGCATGCGACCCGTCGTTGCGATCTACTCGACGTTCTTGCAGCGTGCCTACGACAACATCATCCACGATGTAGCAATACAGAAGCTGCCGGTGACGTTCTGTATGGACCGGGCCGGAATGGTTGGGTCCGACGGTCAGACCCACACAGGTTTGTACGACATCGCGTATATGCTTTCCGTTCCCAATATGACGGTTACACAACCGAGGGATGGGTCGGAGTTGGTCGGTTTGTTGCGCTGCGCCATGCAGCACACGGAGGGACCGTTCAGCATTCGCTATCCCAGGGATTCCACGCCTGGGGGGATGCCCAAGCCTGCGGAGGTGGCCGCGATCCCTTATGGCACTTGGGAGATACTGCGGGAGGGGAGTGAATGTGCCATTCTCGCGGTCGGCGTGATGTGTGAGCCGGCACTGGAAGCAGCCGACCTGTTGGCGGCAGATGGACTCAAGCCAACCGTAGTGAACTGCCGCTTCATCAAACCGATGGATCACGCTATGCTCGAAGGAATTGTGAACGACCATCGCTTGCTGCTCACGGTTGAGGATGGCGTGGTCGTGAACGGTTTCGGAGCCTGCGTTGCCGCGGCGGTAGAGCCGATGGCCTCGGAAGTGAGACTCTGTGTGTTGGGTGCACCCGATCGCACTGTCGAGCATGCTGCGCGTGCCGAGCAGTTGGAGCAGGCTGGTCTGACGGGCAAGGGGATCGCCGCCAAGATGCGTGTGCTGGCTGGTGAGGGAAGTCTCTCGACGGCATGAACGTCGGAGTCGTCGGGAATACGCGCTTCAAAGACATCGAGACGCTTCTGTCTCAGCTCACCGATTACGGGGCGGCTCACGATCTGTCCTTTCTCATTGGACCGGACCTGCACCAGGTCTTGCCACAATCATCGCCAGAGCTGACGCCGGAATCCGATATAGAGCTGCTGCTTACGTTCGGCGGTGACGGTACCTTACTACGGGGCGCGCGCCTCATGAGATCGAGCGAGGCACCGATCCTCGGCATCAACCTCGGGCGCGTCGGGTTTCTCACCAGTGCCGGCTCCGATGAGATGACGGAGGCACTCGACTCTTTCCTACTGGGCGAGTATCGTCTCGAAAGCAGGTGTGCGCTCGACTCCGCCATTGAAGGGGAAGACGGCTCGGCCAGGGCCGGATCGATGGTGCTGAACGACATCGTGGTACACAAGGAAGGTGTAGCGCGTGTCATTCGCATCAACGTATGGGTGGATGAAGAGGAAGTGGGGAATTACAGCTCGGACGGTGTAATCGTATCGACCCCTACCGGATCTACCGCCTATGCGTTGAGCGCAGGTGGTCCAATCGTCATGCCCGAAGTTGACGCACTCACCATAACCGCAATTTGCCCTCACACACTCGCCGTCCGGCCGCTCGTGGTTCCCGGGGACGCCGTGATCACCTTGCAGCAGGCACAACCCTGGAGGGACGAGGTGCTGGTCTCCTATGATGGGCAGGTCGAGGCGACGCTCAAGCCGCACGAACGGGTGATTGTACGCCGGTCACCGGACGCCGTAAAACTGGTACGGCTCGGGAGCAAAGGGTACTTCGAAGGAGTGCGTCAGAAGTTACAATGGGGCGACCTTAACGACCGAGGGTAACCAGAAGGTGTTGAGCGAACTTCGCGTTCGTGACCTTGCGGTGATCAGAGACGTCTCACTTCCTCTGGGGCCTGGACTGAACGTTCTCACAGGTGAGACCGGTGCCGGTAAGTCGATGCTGGTGGACGCACTTTCGCTACTGTTGGGTGAGCGAGCTAGTGGAGACCTGATACGACCCGGCGCCTCACGGGCCGTGGTGGAGGCGGCTTTCGACCTGAACGGCATCTTGCGGTTGGCGGGTTTGGCAGCCGACGCCGGTGTCGACCTCGAAGACGACCGGCTCATAGTGCGGCGGGAAATCAATGCGGAGGGCCGGAATCGCGCGTGGGCCCACGGGAGTCCCACCACCGTATCGACCTTGGCTGCCATGGGTGGCAGTCTGGTGGACCTGCACGGTCAACATGAGTCACAAGCTCTCCTCAAGGCTGGATCGCAGCGAGACATCCTCGATGCGTTCGGCGGCGCCATGGCTGAGCGCCAGGCGGTCCACTCGGCTTATCAGCGGGCTGCGGCACTCAGACAAGAAGAAGACCACCTGATCCAACGCCGAGACGATGTCAGGAAGCGGGCCGACTACCTGCAGCACGTTGCGCGTGAGATTGCTGAAGCCAAGCCTCAGTCCGGTGAATAC
>JAUVRV010000254.1 GCA_030597435.1 Gemmatimonadales bacterium
CCGAAGTAAGCCGGATCGTCCGAGTTGATCGTCACACACAGGCCAAGGTCTAGCAGCTGCTTGAAATTGTGGTTGGCCATCTCGTCGAACACACACAGCTTCACATTCGAGAGCGGACAAACGGTCAACGGGACCTGCTCCTCCTTCAAGCGTTCCACCAGCTTTGCATCCTCGATGCAGCGCACCCCGTGGTCGATCCGCTCGACCTTCAGGAGATCGAGTGCCTGCCAGATGTACTCTGGCGGGCCCTCCTCCCCCGCATGGGCAACAGTGAGGAATCCCTCTGCTCGAGCCCTGTCGAAGACGGCCTGGAATTTCTCAGGCGGGTGACCGACCTCTGAGGAGTCGAGCCCAACAGCGATTATCCGATCCTTGAAGGAGAGAGACTGCTGTAGCGTATCCATCGCTGCCTCTGCGCTCAAGTGCCGCAGAAAGCACATGATGAGCTTCGAGGTCATGCCATGCTTCGTCTCGGCGTCTTCCAATGCCCGATGAATACCAGTGATCACGGTTTCAAACGGGATCGCCCGGTCGGTGTGCGTTTGCGGATCGAAGAAGATCTCGACGTGACGCACGTTCTGGGCATGGACCCGTTCGATATATGCCCACGTCATGTCATAGAAGTCCTGCTCGTGAAGCAGGACGCCGGCTCCCTGGTAGTAGATATCCAAGAAGGACTGCAGGTCCGAGAATTCGTATGCCCTACGCACATCCTCAACGGAGTCGAATGGGATGTCGACACCGTTGCGGTTACCGATCTCGAACATGAGTTCGGGCTCGAGTGTGCCCTCGATATGCAGGTGTAGCTCGGCCTTGGGCATCTTTTCTATGAATTCGCGCATGGGAGTGGCCCCGATGGAGATTAGTGTATTGCTGGGATAATGGATCCTGATCATGAGCACGGCAAGGTGCTTGAGAGAGATTAGAAGGGGAAGAAGGGGAAGAAGGGGAAGGAGGGGAAGGAGAAATGGCATCTTCTTCGTCTCCTTCCCCTCCTTCCCCTCCTCATCTCCTCTTTAGCTATCTTCTAGTCACCCAAACACCATCAGACCCGCACCCATGCTCAAGGCAATCGCCCGACAACTAAACGCCCTGAACGATGCTCTGCGCCAAACCGAGCAGGTCTACATGGTGCTCGTTTCGGTCGTTATTGGGCTGCTGGGTGGATTGTGTGCGGTCGGATTCCGGCTCTTGATTCAGTTCCTGAATGGAATCTTCTGGGGTGAAGGGCAGTACACACTCGAGTACATCTATGGGCTTCCCTTCTGGTGGAAGATCGCAGCACCCACCGTCGGTGGCCTTCTAGTTGGGTTGATTGTGTATCACTTCGCGCGTGAAGCCAAGGGTCATGGGGTTCCCGAGGTAATGGAGGCGGTGGCAGTCAACAGCGGTCGGATCAGGCCACGCGTTGTCGTGGCCAAGATGTTTGCCTCGGGAATCTGTATAGCCTCGGGTGGCTCGGCAGGTCGCGAGGGGCCGATCGTGCAGATCGGATCGGCCCTCGGTTCCACCCTCGGCCAGTGGCTCAAGGTCGATCAACAGCGTTTGCGCACTCTGGTAGGCTGCGGCGCCGCCGCCGGTATCGCCGGTACTTTCAACGCACCGGTTGCAGGTGCCTTGTTTGCTGTCGAGATCATCCTGGGTGACTTCGGAGTTGCCCAATTTTCGCCGATAGTCGTCTCGTCCGTGGCCGCAACAGTTGTCAGTCACAAATTTCTCGGTGACTTCCCCGCGTTCGAGGTCCCACCGTACTCGTTGGTCCACGCCAACGAACTGTTCGCCTATGCGGTGCTGGGTATTCTGGCGGGCCTCGTAGCGCTGGCCTTCATCCGGACATTGTACCGTACTGAAGATCTGTTCGAGAAGATCAAGCTTCACCCTGCCGTCAAGGCTGCTCTCGGCGGCACCATCATCGGAATGATCGGCATTTGGCTGCCCCATATTTTCGGCGTGGGCTACGAAGCCATAAACGAAGCGCTGAACGGGACAATAGTGTGGCAACTCATGCTCGTCCTGGTGGTGGTGAAGATCATTGCCGTCTCGATCACCATAGGATCCGGTGGATCCGGTGGTATTTTCGCACCGTCGCTGTTCATCGGTGCCATGTTGGGTGGCGCCGTCGGTACCGTGGTTCACTCCATCTGGCCGGTGGGAACAGGCAGTCCCGGTGCTTATGCCATGGTCGGGATGGGTGCTGTCGTCGCAGCTGGTACTCATGCGCCCATCACAGCCATTCTCATCATCTTCGAACTCACCAACGACTACGAGATCATCCTGCCTCTGATGATCAGCTGCATCATCGCGACACTGTTGGCCACGCGGATGCAGTCTGCCTCCATCTACACCATGAAACTGCTCCGCCGTGGCATCGACAGCTACAAAGGCCGGGCAGTCAACGTTCTGCAATCCGTGCCGGCACGCGAGATAGTACGATCCGACGTGGTTACTGTCGCTGCGGACGACCGGCTCGCGTCCGTGGTGGCCAAGCTGATCGACTATCCGGGCACAACTCTGTTTGTCGCTGATGAAGACAACCGGCTCGAAGGAATCGTGACCGTGGATCAGATTAGACCGGTCATGAGTGATGCTGCTTCGCTGGACGCACTTCTCATCGCTCAGGACGTGATGGCAGCGGGCGAGTTCCCCACGGTGTCACCGCAGGATTCCCTGGCTGATGTGATCCGACACCTCGGGATGTACCGTGGTGAGGTGCCAGTGTTGGAAGATGGTAAACTAGTTGGGGTGATTTGGCCCAAGGACGTGATCGAACGCTACAACACCGAGATCTTCAAGCGCGACATGGCGCGCAGCATGGTGTCGGCGGTGTCACCCGATAGCAAGGCCGAGTTCGTTCCAGCAGCACTGGACGCGGTGGTTGCCGAGGTGCCGGTCCCGTCCGGGTTCGTAGGCAAGACGATCAGAGAACTCGACATCAGGCAGCAGTTCGGGGTGAGCATACTGATGATCAAGCAGCTGTCTGCCGACGGTGTCGAGCGGCTCGAAGCCACTCCTACTGCAGACTACACTTTCAGCGAGGGTGACGTGATTCTGGCGATGGGACCGAACGACGCACTGAAACGGTTGCGGTTAGGATCGACCCGGAGAGACCCGGATTGAGCATCGACGCGCATCGTGCAGCACGTGGGGAACCGGGGTCGCGAGCGAGCGGCCGCCTCGGTGCCGCCTGGGGCATTCTCGGGGTCTCGCTCCTCCTAGCCAGCGCGATCTATCGCCTGACGCCGATCGCCGCCGACGCAGCGGCTCAGCCACTCGATTGGTACCACTGGGTAACAGCGGTTGCCTTCCTAGCTTTCATGCTCTATGCGGAAGGGTACCGCGGCTTCCAGACAGCGTTCTCACCGATGGTGGCCGCCCGCGCCCGGTACCTGAGGGCCAACCCGCAACCAATGCACGTGGTCCTGGCACCCCTGTTTTGTATGGGTTACTTCCATGCCACCACAAGACGGCGGATCAAATCGACCTCGGTGACCGGTGCCATCGTGATATTCGTCATCGTGGTCCAACGGCTCGACCAGCCTTGGCGGGGCATCGTTGATGTCGGTGTCGTTGCCGGGCTCTGCTGGGGCCTGACCACGCTGATCGTATTCTCTTGTCTGGCTCTCAACTCACGGGAATTCGCGTATTCTCCGGAAGTGCCCGAGCAGGCGGTAGGACGGTAAGTACGCTCCAGTTGCTCGAAACCAGCTAGACTGCTGATCCGTACGGCTATTAGACGCCGAAAGTGAGCACCAATGGACATGATTCTAACCTGGCTCAAGCGGATACTCGAGGTCGGCATCCTGGTCTTCCTCAAGAAGATCGGATGGCAGGCAGCACTGTGGACAGTGCTGGGAGTGTTGGCCCTCATAGTACTGGTGGTGGTGCTACTGGTAATGATCTTCCTGCTCGTTTTCTGACCGAGACGTCTTACTGATCTCACAATACCGCGACGGCGACCACTGGATACACGGTCGCCGCCTTGGTGTTGCATGTATGACCGGGATATCGAGCGTACTGCTCAGCTCACTTCTCCTGCAGCGCATACATGATCACTTCACCTGGCGTACCGGCAAGGTTGGCGTTCTGCATCACGATTGCCACTGTCTCAGAGTCGCCGGTATAGAACAGTACCCTGTAACCCAGCTCCCGGGTCTTGACCTTGGCCTTCTCGACCGCCTGTTGGAACTTCTCCTCGTAGTCCTCGGCCCCGAACACGTTCACGCTCCATCGGACCATGAATTGATACTCGGCAGCAAGACTCTCCAATTCGGCCCGCGTCATGCTCCGGCCGTCGATAGCTGTAACCTCGACGGTTTCAACCAGCGCCGCAGGTCGGCTCGCCGTGAAGTGAACGACATTGCTGCACCCGGAGAGTGACAGTACTGCCAGCGCAGAACCGAACATAATGGAAGCATTGAAACGCCGCATGGTGGCTCCTCATGAAGTTCTAGTGCACGATAAAGTTATGCACTTGTGGCCATAAGCGTCAGAGCCTCATTCGACCTACCAGACACCCGCTCCGAACTCCAACACATACCCGATCCGGTCGATGGTGAAAAAACCTCTGTTGATGATGCCTGCCCGGAACCCCATGAACTCGGTGAGAAATGACAGGAACCGGAGCGGCGACTTGGTAATGTTCACCCGGAACTTGACACCCGTCTCCATTACAAAGTCCGTTCTGCGGACGGTCGAATCCGCAGTGACGTCCTCCGTATCCCACTCGGCCCCGGCCGCAAAGTGTGTGTCCACCCAACGTGATGCGGACGGCGTGTACATCAGCTGCCAACCGAAGTCCCGCAGGCCCTGATCCTTCAAGTACATTCGGTGGACGATGAAGCCACCCGTCAGCGGGTCTTCAAAGTTCTTGAGTATGAACAGGGGAAAAACAAACGAAAACCCGAGATCACCGTCAGCTCTGAGCGAGATCGCAAACGACTTGAGAGCGAGACCGGCATCGCTCCACCTGTAGAATTCCTTCACGGTGCCGATCTCGCTCTGGTCAGGCCAGTCGACGTCCTCCTTCTCCTCCATCTTGTGTACGAGCAGTGGGTCCCCTTCGGCTTCGGTCGACGCAGGGAATGGCCTCAGTTCATAGATGGCGTTGTCCGGCGCATATTCCC